>NZ_JBEXGM010000013.1:0-195520 GCF_040607335.1 Streptomyces sp. NPDC005303
GAGGGATCGAAGTTGAGCCCGAACGCCGGTCGCCGACCAACCGCCTCCAGGGCTCGCTGCGTTGTCCAGTAGTCGTAGGCGATCTCGCTCGGGTGAACCTCGTGCGCGAACCGCACGCCCTCCGCGTCGAAGACGTCCAGGACCGGGTTCCAGCGCTCGGCGAAGTCCTCGTACCCGCGCTCGATCATCGACTCGGGCGCGGGCGGGAACATCGCCACCAGATGCCAGATCGACGAGCCGGTGAAACCGATGACGGTGTCGACCCCGAAGGCACGCGCGGCCCGCGCGGTGTCCTTCATCCGGCCCGCCGCCCGCTGCCGGACGCCTTCGGGGTCGCCGTCGCCCCAGATCGCGGACGGCAGGATCACCCGGTGGCGTTCGTCGATGATGGCGTCGCAGACGGCCTGGCCGACCAGGTGGTTGGAGATCGCCCAGCACGTGAGGCCGTACTTATCGAGCAGTGCGTGCCGGGAGTCCAGGTACGACGGGTCCGTGAGCGCCTTGTCGACCTCGAAGTGGTCGCCCCAGCAGGCGAGTTCGAGTCCGTCGTAGCCGAAGTCGCGGGCGAGGCGGCAAACCTCTTCGAGGGGGAGGTCTGCCCACTGACCGGTGAAGAGCGTGAACTGACGCGGCATCTTTGGCAGCCTCCTCAGACGGCTATCGGGGTGTAGACGGAGTTCTTCTCGGCGCTCTCCTCCACGGCCGCGAGCACCCGCTGGACCTGGAGTCCGTCGGCGAAGGAGGGCTCGGGGCGGCGGCCCTCGGCGATCGCATGGACGAGGTCGCGGGCCTGGTGGACGAAGGTGTGCTCGTAGCCGAGGCCGTGGCCCGGCGGCCACCAGGCGTCCAGGTAGGGGTGGTCGGGCTCGGTGACGAGGATGCGGCGGAAACCGGCGTGCGTTCCGGGTTCCGTGGCGTCGTGGTAGGAGAGCTCGTTGAGGCGTTCCAGGTCGAAGGCCAACGAGCCGCGTTCACCGTTGAGTTCGATGCGCAGGGCGTTCTTGCGGCCGGTGGCGTAGCGGGTGGCCTCGAAGGAGGCCAGGGCGCCGGAGGTGAGGCGGCCGGTGAACAGGGCCGCGTCGTCGACGGTGACCTGGCCGGTGCCGGTCCCGGAGACGGCGGACAGGCCCTTGACGGCGCCCCCGGCCAGCGGTCGTTCCCGTACGAAGGTCTCGGTCAGGGCGGAGACTCCGGCCAGTGGCTCTCCCGCCACGTACTGCGCGAGGTCGATGATGTGCGCGCCGAGGTCGCCGAGCGAGCCCGAGCCCGCCTGCTCCCGGCGCAGCCGCCAGGTCAGCGGGAACTGCGGGTCCACGAGCCAGTCCTGGAGGTAGGACACCCGCACGTGCCGCAGCCTGCCCAGTCGCCCCTCGGCGACCATCCGGCGGGCCAGCGCGGTGGCGGGCACCCGGCGGTAGTTGAAGCCGACCATCGCCAACTGGCCTCGACTGAAAGCCTCTTCGGCGGCCCGGGTCATCATCTGGGCCTCCTCGACGGTGTTGGCGAGCGGCTTCTCGCACAGCACGTGCTTGCCCGCGGCGAGCGCGGCGAGGGCGATCTCGGCATGGCTGTCGCCGGGGGTGCAGATGTCGACGAGGTCGACGTCGTCCCGCTCGATCAGCACCCGCCAGTCGGTCTCGGCGGCCGCCCAGCCGTGCCGGTCGGCTGCCCGGCGCACGGCTTCCGCGTCCCGACCGCAGATCGCGGCGAGCACCGGGCGGCGGGGCAGGTCGAAGACGCGTCCGACGGTCCGCCAGCCCTGGGAGTGGGCGGCGCCCATGAAGGCGTAGCCGACCATGCCGACCCGGAGCGGCGGCACCTCGGCCTCTTCTGACTGCTGCGGCTGTGCCATGCGCGATGTCCTCCTCGTCGTCGTGGCGCGGTGGGGGGTGCAGCCCGGTCCGTCGACGAACCGGGCTCCTGGGGCCTGCCGTTCGGGCCGGCCCGGCCGGGGCGCACCGCTGCTGGGGGCCGGTCCGGTCGGTAAGACAGGCCCCGTGTCGGGACGCCTCACTTGAAGCCGGTGGACATGTACTGGTCGACGTTGGTCTTGTCGACGACGGCCGAGTAGAGGGTGAGCGAGGCCGGGATCTCGAACTCGGCGAGGCCGCCGATGCCCTTGGACTGGCCGAGGGCGCGGGCGAGGTCGATCGCGGAGGCGGCCATGGTCGGCGGGTAGAGGACGGTCGCCTTGAGGACACCGTTGTCCTGCTTGATGGCCTGGAAGGCAGAGAGGGCGCCCGCGCCGCCGACCATCAGGAAGTCGTTGCGGCCGGCCTGGTCGATGGCGCGCAGCGCGCCCACGCCCTGGTCGTCGTCGTGGTTCCACAGCGCGTCGAAGCTCGACTGGGCCTGGAGCAGCTGGGCCATCTTGGCCTGCCCGGACTCCACGGTGAACTCGGCGGCCTGCCGGGCCACCTTCTTGACGTTGGGGTAGTTCTTCAAGGCGTCGTCGAAGCCCTTGGTGCGCTGCTTGGTGAGCTCCAGGTTGTCGAGTCCGGCCAGTTCGATGACCTTGGCGTTCGACTTCCCCTTCAGCTTCTCCCCGATGTAGTGGCCGGCGTTGAGGCCCATGCCGTAGTTGTCGCCGCCTATCCAACAGCGGTAGGCCTGCGGGGTGTTGAAGATGCGGTCCAGGTTCACGACCGGGATCCCGGCGCGCATCGCCTTGAGCCCTACCTGCGTGAGGGCCTTGCCGTCCGCGGGCAGGACGACCAGCACGTCGACCTTCTTGTTGATCAGGGTCTCGATCTGGCCGATCTGCTGGGCGGTGTCGTTGGAGCCCTCGGTGATCTCCAGGGTGACGTCGGAGTATTTCTTGGCCCGGTTCTTGGCGTTGTCGTTGATGGCGTTGAGCCAGCCGTGGTCTGCCTGCGGTCCGGCGAAGCCGATGGTGACCGGCTTGCCCGGCGAGTCGGAGGCGGCGGGCTGGTCGTTCGCGGCCGGCTCGTCGTCACCGGAGTCATTGCTGGTGCAACCTGCGAGGAGGGCACCGGCCCCGACGGCGGCGGTCCCGAAGAGCAGACCTCTGCGACTGGTGAAGCGGCTCGTGGGCTGTGGCATGGCGGTGAACCCTTTCCTCAGGTCGTGCTTGCGGTACGGCGCTGGACCAGCACGGCGGCGACGATGATCGCGCCCTTGGCGATCTGCTGGACGTCGCTCTGCAGGTTGTTCAGGGCGAAGATGTTGGTGATCGTGGTGAAGATCAGGACGCCGAGCACGGAGCCTGTGATGGTGCCGCGACCCCCGCTGAGCAGGGTTCCGCCGATGATCGCGGCGGCGATGGCGTCGAGTTCGTAGAGGTTGCCGTTGGTGTTCTGGCCGGAGCCGGACAGGATGATCAGCAGGAAGGCGGCGATGCCGCAGCAGAGTCCGGACAGCAGGTAGAGGTAGAGGCGCTGACGGCGGACGTCGATGCCGGCGAGCCGGGCGGCCTCGGCGTTGCCGCCGACGGCGACGGTGCGCCGGCCGAAGGTGGTGCGGTTCAGCACCAGCCAGCCGATGATCGTCACGACCGCGAAGACCAGGACCAGCGGAGGGATGCCGAGCACATACGCGTCGCGCTCGCCGAGATCCAGCACGCTGTTGACCGTGACGACCTGCGTGCTGCCGTCGGTGATCTGCAGGGCGAGTCCGCGGGCAGAGGCGAGCATGGCGAGCGTGGCGATGAAGGGGACCATGGCGCCGTACGCGATGAGCAGCCCGTTGACCAGGCCGCAGCCGACGCCGACGATCACCGCGGTGAAGAGGATGCCCGCGAAGCCGTACTCCTGGGTGGCGACGGTGGTGGCCCACACCGAGGCGAGGGCGACGATCGCGCCGACCGAGAGGTCGATGCCGCCTGAGGTGATGACGAAGGTCATGCCGACGGTGACGACACCGATCACCGAGGCCTGGGTGAGGACGAGTTGGAGGTTGCGGGTGTCGAGGAACTCGTCGGGCTTGGTGATGCCGCCGATGAGGATGAGCACGGCGAGCACGCCGAGGAGGGAGAGGGTGCGGACGTCGGCGCGGGCGAACATCCCCCGCCAGGCGGGCGATTCGCTCACCGAAGGCACTTTGTCGGCGCTTCCCCTGGGAGGGGACACAGGCTGCGTCATGAGGCCGGGCTTCCTTCCATGACGAGGTCGAGTACACGGTGTTCGTCGAGCTCGCGGGCGGGCGCCGTATGCACGACACGGCCCTCGCGGAGCACCAGGACGCGGTCGGCGAGGCCGAGCACCTCGGGGACCTCGCTGGAGACCAGCAGCACGGCCAGCCCCTCGTCGGCCAGGCGCCGGACGACCGCGTACAGCTCGGCGCGGGCGCCGACGTCGACCCCCCGAGTGGGTTCGTCGAGCAGCAGGACGCGGCAGCCGCGCAGCAGCCAGCGGGCCAGGACGGCCTTTTGCTGGTTGCCGCCGGACAGGGTGCGGATGGGCACGGAGGGGTTGTCGGGCCGCAGGGAGAGTTCGCGGGTCGCCGCGCGGGCCGCGCCGAGTTCGGCGTCCCGGTCGATCCAACCGGCCCGGGAGAAGCGGGACATGGAGGAGACGGAGACGTTGCGGGTGACGGACTCCAGCATCAGCAGGGCCTGCGCCTTGCGTTCCTCGGGGGCGAGTCCGATCCCGGCGCGGACGGCGGCACGGACACTTCCGGGCCTCAACGCCTTTCCGCCCACGACTACTTGACCCGAGGTGGGCTTTCGAGCTCCGTAGATCGTCTCCAGGATCTCTGAGCGTCCCGAGCCGACGAGTCCGGCGAGGCCGACGATCTCACCGGGGTGGACGACGAGGTCGAGGGGCTCGAACTCGCCCTGCCGGGCGAGCCCTTGGACCTCCAGCAACGGCCTGCCCGCACTCTTCGCGTCGGCGGGCGGCCGCTCCGGGAAGACGTACTCGACGTTCCGGCCCGTCATCAGGGCCACGACCTCTCGCGTCGGCGTCGACTCGGCGGGGAGGCCCACCGCGACGGCCCGGCCGTCCTTGAGGACCGTCACCCGGTCCCCGATCCGACGGATCTCCTCCAGGCGGTGGGAGATGTAGACGACGGCGACGCCCTCGGCGGTCAGGTCGCCGACGATCCGGAAGAGGTTGTCGACCTCGTCCGGGTCGAGGGCGGCGGACGGCTCGTCCATCACGATCAGCCGTACGTCGTGGGAGAGGGCCCGAGCCATGGACACGATCTGCTGCTGCGCCGCCGACAACTCCCCGACCAGGCGGGCCGGTTCGATCTCCGGGTGCCCGAGTCGTCGTAGCAGTGCGGCGGTCGACCTGCGGGCCGCCTTGCCCCGTACGACGAAGCCCGCGGCCGTGGGTTCATGGCCGAGGTGGACGTTCTCGGCCACGGACAGATGCTCCACCAGGTCGAGTTCCTGGTAGATGGTGGCGATGCCCAGGCGCATGGCGGCGATCGGTGAGCGGAGGGTGACCTCCTCGCCGCGCCAGCGCAGGCGGCCGGTGTCGGGCTGGTGGGCCCCGGCCAGCACCTTGATGAGGGTGGACTTCCCGGCCCCGTTCTGGCCGAGCAGACAGTGCACTTCGCCGGCCTGGACGTCGAGGTCGACGCCGTCGAGGGCCCGGACTCCGGGGAACGTCTTGGTGATGCCGGACATGCTGAGCAGCGGTGGTTCTGGTGCCATGAGGTCCCCTTGGCGGGCGTGCGGGCCGGTTTCAGGGCAGGGCGAAGCAGGAGCGCTGTGCGGAGGGGCGTATCGAAAGGTGCCGTGGTGGACAGTGCCGTACCGAGAAGTGGCTTACGCGGGTGAGAACAGGTGGTCGCTGATGAGCCGGGCCGCGCCGATGACTCCGGCGGTGGGGCCCAACTCCCCCAGAACGATGGGCAGGTTGCCGGTCGCCAGCGGCAGCGACTGGCGATAGACCTGGGTGCGGATCGCGGCGAGCAGGGTGTGACCGAGGCCGGTCACCCCGCCGCCGATCACCACCAGGCCCGGATTGAAGAAGCTGACCAGTCCGGCGATGACCTGACCGGTCCGGTTGCCGCCCTCACGGATCAGGTCGAGGGCGGTGGGGTCGCCGGCGGCAGCGGCGACGGCCACGTCGACCGCGGTCAGGCCGCCGTTCGCCGTGTGCCGTGCGGCGAGTTCCTCGGAGCGCCCCTGCTCGACCGCCTCGACGGCGTCCCGGGCGAGGGCGGCCCCGCTGAAGTGGGCTTCCAGACAGCCCCGGTTGCCGCAGGCGCACGGGCGGCCGTCGGGCACGGCCTGGATGTGCCCGATGTCGCCCGCGCTGCCCGTCACCCCGCGGTGGACCTCACCGCCGGCGACGATGCCGCAGCCGATGCCGGTGCCGATCTTGACGCAGAGGAAGTCGCCCACGGAGCGTGCCACGCCCGCGTGCATCTCCCCCATCGCCATCAGGTTCACGTCGTTGTCGACCATGACCGGACAGCCGAGTTCCTGGCTGAGCGCCTCCCGTACGGGGAACCCGTCCCAGCCGGGCATGATCGGTGGAGCCACCGGTACGCCCTCGGGAAAGCGGACCGGTCCCGGGACGCCGATGCCGGCGCCGTCAAAGCCCTCCGCGAGCCCCGAGGCCCTCAACTTGGCTGCCATGGACAGGACTTGCTCGAAGACCGCGACCGGGCCCTCGCGGACGTCCATGGGCTGGTTGAGATGTCCCAGGATCTCCAGTTCGGCGTTGGTGACGGCGACGTCGACCGAGGTCGCGCCGATGTCCACGCCGAGGAAACGCAGGTTGGGGGCGAGCCGGATGTTGTGGGAGCGGCGTCCGCCTCGGGAGGCGGCGAGTCCGTCGGCCACGATCAGGCGCGTCTCCAGCAGCCGGTCCACCTCCACGGCCAGCTTGGACCGTGACAGGTCGATCTGATCGCCCAGTTGCGCGCGGGAGTTGGGGCCTCCGTCGCGCAACAGCTTGAGCAGCCGGGCCTGATGCGCGTTCGCGGGTCGCGCCGTCATGCGTCTCACGAGCCCCTCCCCGCCTCATTCGGCCACCGGTTGCCGTGCTTTCGAGGGGAACGTAGCAGCGGCTGCCGAACCTGGGAAGAAGCTGTGCACAAATTGCTGCCGACTTTCCCCACTCTCAGGACAAAGACGTGTCGCACTCTGGTGTCCCGGCGCGCGGCCCCTCAGGATGGGCCTGACGAAGGGGAGCACAAGCTTCTTGTGACGGGGTACGCCGGGGAAGGCGGGTGCCGAACCCGTGCGCGCGCCGGCGGAGTCCGGCGAGCGGGTGCGGGCGGTCACCCGTTCCGGGCGGCGCGAGGCGTTACCGGCGGGCGTGGAGGCCGTGGCGGGAGATCTGAACCGGCCCGAGAGTGTGCGGGGGCGCTGGACGGCGTACGAGCACTGTTCCTGATGCCCGGTTACGGCGGCCAGCGGCAGATCCTGGCGGACGCGCGGACGCGCGGGCCGCAGGAGTGCGCCGCGTGGTGCAGCCCGGCCGCCCGCCCCTGAATCCCACCAGCGATCGCCGCGAGCAGGGCCCGGTGCTCGATCCAAGCCTGGTGACCGCTCCTCCCGGACGACACCACTACCCCCGCAAACGGGCGTGATACGACGCCCCTGCACGCCCCGTACGCTCCCGCATCAGCTCGGCCGCCCGCCCCTGAACCCCGTCGGCTGTCACCGCGAACACGGCCCAGTGCTCGATCCACGCCTGGTGACCGCTCCTCCCGGACGACACCACTACCCCCGCAAACGGGCGTGATACGACGCCCCTGCGCACCCCGTACGCTCCCGCATCAGCTCGGCCGCCCGACACTGAACCCCGCCGGCTGTCACCGCGGTCGCGGCCCAGTGCTCGATCCACGCCTGGCAGCCGCCCCTCCCGGGACGACACCCCTACCCCCGCAAACGGGCGTGATACGACGCCCCTGCGCGCCCCGTACGCTCCCGCATCAGCTCGGCCGCCCGACACTGAACCCCGCCGGCTGTCACCGCGAACACGGCCCAGTGCTCGATCCACGCCTGGCGGCCGCCCCTCCCGGACGACACCACTACCCCCGCAAACGGGCGTGATACGACGTCCGCGTGTGCTCCGTGTGCTCCCGCATCAGCTCGGCCGCCCGCCCCTGGTCCCGATCGGCGATCGCCGCGATCAGGGCCCGGTGCTCGATCCAGGACTGTCGGCCGCGCTGCCGGGCGATCGGTGTGTAGTACCAGCGCACCCGGCGGTCCACCTGCCCCGCCAGCTCGGCGAGGACCGCGTTGCCCGCAAGCTCCATGATCTTCGCGTGGAAGCGGGCATTCAGGGCGACCGCGGCGTCCACGTCGTCGGCGTCGACGGCCTTCTCCCCCTCCGCGCAGAGGGCCTCCAGGGCGGCGACACCGGCGCTGCCCGCGTTCGCGGCGGCCAGCCGGGCCGCCTCGGCCTCCAGCAGCGTGCGCACGGTGAGCAGCTGGTCGGCCTCCTCGTCCGTGGGCTCGTGCACGAACGCCCCCTGGGCGGGCCGCAGATCCACCCACCCCTCCGTGTTCAGCCGCTGCAACGCCTCACGCACCGGCTGCCGGGACACCCCCAGATGACCCGCCAGCTCACTCTCCACAAGATGCTGGCCAGGCTGCAACGCACGCGTCGTGATCAGTTCGAGCAGCGCCTCGTACACGCGATCCCGCAACGGACCGGGACGTTCGAGTTTCGGCACGGATCCCTGTGGCAGTCCTGTCGACAACAACGCGGTCCCCCTCCTCGACAGGCGGACATGTCCATTGCGTTTTGTCTACAGTCTACGGCGTCGTGAGAACAGGTACACCCCGCGTCGGCCTCGTCACATCCCGCACGTCACGGGCAGTGGACGACCTGACCGGCGTAGGACAGGTTCCCGCCGAACCCGAACAGCAGCACCGGGTCGCCGGTCGAGATCTGGCCCTGCTCGACCAGTTTGGAGAACGCGAGCGGGATGCTCGCCGCCGACGTGTTGCCGGACTCGGTCACATCGCGGGCCACCACCGCGTTGACCGCGCCGATCTTCTGCGCGAGCGGCTCGATGATCCGCAGGTTCGCCTGGTGCAGTACGACCGCGGCGAGGTCGGCGGGGGTGAGCCCCGCGCGTTCGCAGGCCTGCCGGGCCAGCGCCGGAAGCTTCGTGGTCGCCCAGCGGTAGACGCTCTGCCCCTCCTGCGCGAACCGCGCCGGCTCGCCCTCGATCCGCACGGCGTGCCCCATCTCGGGCACCGATCCCCACAGCACGGGCGAGATGCCGGGTACCTCGGCCCCCTCGACGACCGCCGCGCCCGCCCCGTCGCCGACCAGCACGCAGGTGGTGCGGTCGCTCCAGTCGGTCACCGCGGACATCTTGTCGGCGCCGATCACCAGCGCCCGGGTCGCCGCACCGGCCCGCACGGTGTGGTCTGCGGTGGCCAGCGCGTGGGTGAAGCCGGCGCACACCACGTTGACGTCCATAGCGGCCGGTGAGGGGATGCCGAGCCGGGCGGCGACCCGGGCGGCCATGTTCGGGGACCGGTCGACGGCGGTGGACGTGGCGACCAGGACCAGGTCGATGTCGGCGGGGGCGAGCCCGGCCGCGGCCAGCGCCTTGGCGGCGGCGTGCGAGGCGAGCTCGTCGACGGGCTCGTCGGGACCGGCGATGTGGCGGGTCCGGATCCCCACCCGGGACCTGATCCACTCGTCGCTGGTGTCGACCAGGCCCGTCAGCTCCTCGTTGGTGAGTACCTTGGCGGGCTGGTAGTGGCCGACTGCGGCGATCCGCGAGCCGTTCATGGAGGGTCCCCCTTGTTGCCTTGGGTAGGGATCCTCCAGTCTGATCAGTGACTCACGGGTACGCGGGCACGTAAGGCCACAGGAAACGGGCGCCCGAGTTGTCGGCTTCCCTCACCCCTTCGGACGCCCGAACACCTGCCGAACACTTACTTGCCGAACGGTCACTCAGTGAACAGTTACTTGGTGAAAAGTTACTTGGTGAACAACTGCGTCGCCTTCTGTACGAGCTCGTAGAGCCCGTACGCGAGCGGCGCGCCCACCCACACCCAGGCGAGGGCGATGAGCGGACGCCGGTCAGGCGGACTCTGGCTGCTGTCGGGCTGTGACATCGGCGGCCTCCCTCGGTGCGGGGATGTGGTGGCGGGTGCTGACCGGGCGGACCAACTCGTTGGCGACGAACCCGACGACGAGCAGTCCGATCATGATCATGAAGGAGAGGCCGTAGAGGTCGGACCCGCTCTTGCCCGCGTCCTTCTGCCGGTCGGCGATCCAGTTCACGATCAGCGGCCCGAGGACACCGGCCGTGGACCAGGCGGTCAGCAGCCGGCCGTGGATGGCGCCGACCTGGTACGTCCCGAAGAGGTCCTTCAGGTAGGCGGGGATGGTCGCGAAACCGCCGCCGTAGAACGACAGGATGACCAGCGCGCACAGGATGAACAGCGGCTTGGACGAGTCGCCGAACAGGACGATGAGCCCGTACATCACCGCACCCACGCCCAGGTAGACGCGGTAGATGTTCTTCCGTCC
The DNA here is from genome assembly GCF_040607335.1 of Streptomyces sp. NPDC005303. Classification (NCBI taxonomy): domain Bacteria; kingdom Bacillati; phylum Actinomycetota; class Actinomycetes; order Kitasatosporales; family Streptomycetaceae; genus Streptomyces; species Streptomyces sp. NPDC005303. The sequence goes on from NZ_JBEXGM010000013.1 coordinate 10,428, forward strand.
GATCAGGTCGGACGTCGAGGACCAGCCGATGCGGCCCGCCATGTTGGCCGCCGACAGCAGCGCGACGAAACCGGCCGCGGCCGACACCGAGACCGGGGTCGAGGTGTCGTTGAAGAAGTCGGTGATCATCGGGGCGGCCTTCTCCAGGATGCCGATGCCCGCGGTCACGTTCATGCAGAGCACGAGCCACAGACACCAGAACTGGGGCGTGCGCACGGCGTTGCGCGCCGAGACCTGCGGGCCGTCGAAGGCGCTGGGCGCGCTCTCGACCGGCCTCTCGCTGCGCGGCACGCGCACCAGCAGGACGCCGAGGAGCATGAAGACGGCGTACGACAGCCCGTGCACGAGGAACGCGAGGGCGATCCCGGAGCTGTCGGAGCCGAAGGACTTCAGCATCTGTGCCGACCACGGCGAGGCGATCAGCGCGCCGCCGCCGAAGCCCATGATGGCGATGCCGGTGGCCATGCCGGGCCGGTCGGGGAACCACTTGATCAGGGTGGACACCGGCGAGATGTACCCGATGCCGAGGCCGATGCCGCCGACGAAGCCGTAGCCGAGGACGATCAGCCAGTACTGCTCGGTGGCCGCTCCCAGCGCGGAGAGCAGGAAGCCGGACGAGAAGCAGATCAGCGCCACCGTCATCGCCCAGCGCGGCCCGTTGCGCTCCACCAGCGTGCCGCCGAACGCGGCGGACAGGCCGAGCATCACGATGCCGAGCTGGAAGGGCAGTGCGCTCTGTGTGCCGCTGAGACCGAGCGCGGACTCGAGCGGCGGCTTGAACACGGACCAGGCGTAAGCCTGTCCGATGGAGAGATGGACCGAGAGGGCGGCCGGGGGGACGAGCCAGCGGCTCCAGCCCGGGGGCGCGACAGGGGGACTCATGATCCCGGACGGTAGGAACAAACAAGCGAGTTGAAAAGGCGGCGCGTCGACCGTATGCGATGAGCGGTATCCCGGACGCGACGAACGGTCGAACCGGCCGGTTTCCAAAGCGGGTTGGGGCACGGGGCGGCAGCCCTGCCCTCTTGCACGACCACTGTCCATACTGTAGACAATATTGCGTCCCGCGCCCGGCACCCTGCGCGCGCTGCAGAGCGGGCTGCGGCCTCGCGCTCCATGTGCAGGACAATGAGACCGTGAAGGCCACCACCTCGCCCGACGAACCGGTGACCCTCGGGAGTCTCTGCAGCAAGGGCCGTTTCGGCTACCAAAACGTACAGACACGTACAGAACCGGGACTGAGGCACATATGGGACGAGTCACGGAACGACGCAAGGTGATCCGCATCCGCGACGGGGCCGTCTCGTCCCGCCCGGACACCCTGGTCGCCGAGGAACCACTGGAGATCCGCCTCAACGGCAAACCCCTCGCCATCACCATGCGCACCCCCGGAGACGACTTCGCCCTCGCCGCGGGCTTCCTCGTCAGCGAAGGCGTCCTCGCCCAGCAGAGCGACCTGCAGAACATCGTCTACTGCGCCGGAGCGACCGTGGACGGCTCCAACACCTACAACGTCGTCGACGTCAAGACCGCCCCCGGCGTGGTGATCCCCGACATCACCCTCGAACGCAACGTCTACACCACCTCCTCCTGCGGCCTGTGCGGCAAAGCCAGCCTCGACGCCGTCCGTACGACGACCCGCTGGCCCATCTCCGACACTCCCCCCGTCCGTATCGATCCCGACCTCCTCGCCGACCTCCCCGACCGGCTCCGCGCAGCCCAACGCGTCTTCGACCGCACCGGAGGCCTGCACGCAGCCGCCCTGTTCACCGAGCACGGCGAACTCCTCGACATACGCGAAGACGTCGGCCGCCACAACGCCGTCGACAAACTCATCGGCCGCGCACTCCAACAGGGCGACCTCCCCCTGAACCGGGTCATCCTGCTCGTCTCCGGCCGCGCGTCCTTCGAGCTCGCCCAAAAAGCCGTCATGGCCGGCATCCCCGTCCTCGCCGCCGTCTCCGCACCCTCCTCGCTCGCCGTCGACCTCGCCACCGAAACCGGACTCACCCTCATCGGCTTCCTGCGCGGCCGCTCCATGAACGTGTACGCGGGAGAACACCGACTCACCCTCACGGCGACGGCGGCCCAGAGCTGACCGACTCCTCGGCGAGGTCCTCGACGAACGCTTCGACCAGCGGCGACCTCCGGCTGCCCTGCCAGGCCAGGAACACCTGGTCCGGCTCCGCTTCGGCCACGGCTACGCCGACTTCGCGCTGCGGCACGAGGCCATAGCCTCCCCGGTCCCCGACGGCGCCTCGGCGGTGGACGCGGTCGCACTGGTCCGCAGCGGACTGGTCGCGCTCGGCGCACTGGAGGCGGCGCGCCCCGAGCCGGGAGAGACGGCACTGATCACAGCGGCGGCGAGCGGCGTGGATCACCTCGCCGTGCAGCTCGCGCGGGTCCGGGGTGCCTCCCGGATGGTGGGCGCGGTCTCAGACCGGCCAAGGCGGACTTCGTGCGCTCGCTCGGCGCCGACGCCATCGCCGTGTATACGGACGGCAGTTGGGGGGATCCCGTCGACCACGTCTTCGACGCGGTCGGCGGTGAGCTGCTCACCCCGGCACCGGCCGCCCCGGCCCCGAGCGGGCGGGCGGCTGGTGGCTGGTGGCGTACAGCTCGGGCGGCGGGACGATCCAGGCGTACGACCTCCTCGTCGACGCCGAGTCCGTGACGGGCTTCCAGATGGCGCGCATCGCCCGCGAGCGGCCTGAGTTGCACGAGCGGTGGCGACGGGAGCTGTGGCGGATGTTCCTGGACGGCACCCTTCGGCCTCGCGTCCACGCGGAGTTCACCCTGGAGGAGACACCGAGGGAGCACGAGGTGATCGAGTCGCGGCGCACCCTCTCGGAAAAGTCGTACTCCATCCGTGACGGACACGCGCGGGGTTCTTGTGGGGCGCGGGGCGCGGAGTTACGGTCCGTGACCGGAAGGTCATATATCCGGATATACGGAGAACTGAAAGGGCGCCCGTGCCGTCGAGTCGCGCACGTCTGAGATCCTCCCTGACCGCCGTGTCCGTCACCGCCGCCCTGCTCGCCCTGCCGGACCCCGCTCAGGCCCAACCCCGAGCCTCTGCACCGGAATTCGAGCAGCGGATCCTCTTCAAGGCGGACCGGGACGCCGGTTACGCCTGCTTCCGTATCCCGGCGATCGTCCGTACCACCGCCGGCACCCTTCTCGCCTTCGCCGAGGGACGGATCCTCAACTGCGGCGACGCCACCGACATCGACATCGTCCTCAAGCGGTCCACCGACGGCGGCCGCACCTGGGGTCCCCTCCAGGTGGTCAACGAGGGCGCGGGCGACACCCACGGCAACCCGGCCCCGGTCGTGGACCGCCGGACGGGCCGCGTCCTGCTGGCCGAGACGTACAACACGGGCCGTACGGACAGCGGGAGTTGCGCGGTGCCGTGCGAGCGCACCCCGCACCTCCAGTACAGCGACGACGACGGCCGCACCTGGTCCGCGCCGCGCGACCTGAGCGACGAGATCCTGTCGCCGCAGCAGAACTCCTGGTACGCCACCGGCCCCGTGCACGGCATCCAGCTCGCCCACGGCCCGCACGCCGGGCGGCTGGTCTTCGGCGTCAACTCCGAGACGTGGGAGGGCGGTCGGGTCACCGCGAACCACGCGGCGCTCGTCGTGAGCGACGACGGCGGGGAGCACTGGCGGGTCGGCGCCACCGACTCCTGGCCGGTCGCCACCGACGGCACCTTCCGGCAGAAGCCCTCCGAGGTCACGCTCACCGAGCGCACCGACGGCTCCCTCCTCGTCAGCGGACGCGAACAGGACGGCACCGACCTCGGCCACCGCACCCAGGCCGTCAGCCTCGACGGCGGTGACAGCTTCACCGCCCCCTTCCGGGCCCTGCCGGACCTGTACGCACCGCAGGTGCAGTGCGCCACCCTCGGCCTCGGTGAGCGCCTGCTGCTGTCCTGCCCGGCGGACCCGGACCGCCGCCGCACGATGACGATCCGTTCCTCCTACGACGGCGGCCGCACCTGGGACACCGCGGACCGGGGCACCGTCGTCACCACGGACTGGTCCGGCTACTCCGACCTGGCCCCGGTCGACGAGGACGCGGTGGGCCTGCTGTACGAGGGCGGGACCGCCGACGCGCGCGACGAGATCCGCTTCGCCCGTTTCACCGAGGACTGGCTGACCCCGCGCCGTGGCCCCGACCCGACCACCCCCGACCTCGCTCCCCTCGCCCCGCCCGCGGCCGTGCTCGGCGGCGCCCGCGAGACGACGGGGGTGATCGGCGGCGCCCTGGACTTCGACGGCGCCGACGACGCCGTACGTCTGCCGTATCGCGCGGAACTCCCGCTCGGCACCGGGGACTTCACCGCTTCCCTGTGGTTCCGGTACTCGGCCGCGGCCGGGGAGCAGCCGTTGCTGTGGATGGGCGGCGTCGGCACCACCCAGCCGCAGGTGTGGCTGCGCGGGGAACCGGCGAGCGGCCGGGTGCGCGGGCTGATCACCGCTCGGGAGGGCGCGACGAGCGTGCGGACGGCGTGGGTGAGCACGAGCGGCGCGTACAACGACGGGCGGTGGCACCATCTGGCGCTGCGTCGGGGCGGCGGCCGGCTCACCCTCTTCGTCGACGGTACGGCGACCGGCGCACCGGACGTGCCGGGGTCGGTCAGCCGCAACTCGCCGTTCGGTGTGCACATCGGGCAGCGCGTGGACCGCCGGGCCTTCTTCACCGGCGCGCTCGACGAGGTCCGGGTCTGGAACCGTGCCCTGACCGACGCGGAGATCACCGGCGCGAGCGCCGCGCCCGTGGGCACCGTCCTGTGGCTGCCCATGGACCAGGTGGGCGACAGCCGCTAACGTCGCGAACCGTGCCCGAGGACGCACGAGCACGACAGCGAACCGGCACCGGCGTCGGTCTGCTGCTGGCCCTGGTGCTCGGAGCCATGCTGCTCACGGCCCTCCCGGGCGGCGACGGGCGGGGCGGCGGCGACTGCACACCGCTCACCGTCGGCTCCTGGTCCGCGGACGACCCTCTCACCGCCGAGTTCGCCCGCTACGGCGACGACGGCGCCCGCGCCGACGACTGGACCGGCGGCGACGGCACCCACTCGGTGCGGCTGCCCGACGGGCGGCTGCTGTGGCTGTTCTCCGACACCTATCTCGGCCAGGTGTACAGCCCGCCCAACCCGTTCGGCGAGCCGCACGCCTGGCGTGACACCAGCGCCCCCCTGGTGCGCAACTCGGCGGTCCTGATGCGCGACGGCCGCCTGGAGAGCACCCTGCCGGCGCCCCTGTTCCCGGACCCCGGCCCGGACCAGTGGCGCTGGCCGGTCGCGGCCCGTGTCGAACCCCGCTCCCCCGGCTCGCACGAGCAGGTCGTCCGGGTCCTGCTGTGGGTGCGCACCGCCGGGCAGTTCCCCTGGATCTACGGCGTCCCGACCGCCACCGAGGTCGCCACGCTCTCGCTGCCCGACCTGCGCGTCGAGTCGATCACGAAGGTCCTCGACGAGCAGCGGGTCAAGGATCCGTCCCGGCGGGTGCTGTTCGGGACCACGCTGGTCGAGGACGGTGAGTGGACCTACGTCTTCGGCGGCGACGACGGCCGGGCCGCGTCCCGTTCCGCCTCCTCGGCGTACGTGGCCCGGGTGCCGCGGGGCGCTCTGGCCGAGCCGGGCGCCTGGGAGTACTGGGACGGCTCGGCGTGGACGACCGGTACCCGCCCGCGTCCGGTACTCGGCGACGGGCGGCGCACCGGGGTGGGCAGCGCCTTCTCCGTCGTACGGCAGGACGGGACGTATGTGCTGTTCACCATGGCCGCGGGGACGAAGGGGCTCGCGGCCGTGACGTCGTACTGGGCCTGTTCCCCCAGCGGACCGTGGCACGGTCCGGAGAAGGACTTCACCCCGTCCCTGCCGTCGGGCCAGGTCGCCGCGTACAACCCGCAGGCGCACCTCGAACTCAGTGGCGGGGGACGCCTGGTGCTCAGCTACGACGTCAACTGGCTGGAGACGGGGGCCGCTTCGGCGCAGCTCAGCCGGAACGTGGCGCTGTACCGACCGCGGTTCGTGACGCTGCGGCTGACTGCGCCGCGCTGACCTCCCGAGCCTCGTCCGGGACGGGGTCGTGCGAGCGGCGCTTGGCGATCACCGCGCAGACCATCAGCTGCATCTGGTGGAAGAGCATCAGGGGCAGCACGGCGAGCGAGGCGTGCGCGCCGAACAGGACGCCGGCCATGGGGAGTCCGGAGGCGAGGGACTTCTTCGAGCCCGCGAACTGGATGGCGACGCGGTCCTCGCGGCCGAAGCGGAGCGCCTTGGAGCCGTACCAGGTCAGGGCGAGCATCAGGGCGAGCAGGACGGCCTCGACGATCAACAGCCCGCCGAGCCTGAGCGGGCTCACCTGGTGCCATATGCCCTGGACCATGCCCTCGCTGAACGCGGTGTAGACGACCAGCAGGATCGACCCGCGGTCGACGAGGCCGAGGACCTTCTTGTGGCGCGTGACGAAGCCGCCTATCCAGCGGCGCAGCAACTGGCCCGCCACGAACGGCACGAGCAGCTGGAGCACGATCTTCATCAGTGAGTCGGCCGAGAACCCGCCACCGCTGTTGCCGAGCAGGGCGGCGGCCAGCAGCGGGGTGACGACGATGCCGACCAGGGAGGAGAAGGAGCCGGCGCAGATCGCGGCGGGTACGTTGCCGCGGGCGATCGAGGTGAAGGCGATGGAGGACTGGATGGTGGAGGGGACCAGGGTGAGGAAGAGCAGGCCCTGGTAGAGGGGGTCCGTCAGGAAGACCGGGACGAGTCCGCGGGCGGCGAGGCCGAGCAGCGGGAAGATCACGAACGTACAGGCGAGGACCGTGACGTGCAGGCGCCAGTGCTTGAGGCCGTCCAGGGCCTCACGGGTGGACAGGCGGGCGCCGTACAGGAAGAAGAGGAAGGCGATCGCCGCCGTGGAGGCTCCGGAGGCCACGTCCGCGGAGGTCCCGCGTGCCGGTACGAGGGCCGCGAGGCCCACGGTGCCGAGCAGCAGCAGGATGTACGGGTCGACCGGCATCCAGGCCGGCCACTTCAGGCGCTTCACGGTGCTCCACTTGCTCGTGTTCGACGACGGTACGGGGGCATGACGGGTACCTCCCTCAGGACGGAAGGTCCCCCTCCATCGTCCTCCCTCACCCCTTGATCGGGAATCCCGCATACCACTCTGACTGTCATCACGTTCCGCGATAAGCTCGCACTATGTACGATCCGTCGCAGTTGCGTACGTTCCTGGCGGTGGCGCAAACCCTGAGCTTCACGCAGGCCGCCCGCAGGCTCGGGCTGCGCCAGTCGACCGTGAGCCAGCACGTACGGCGCCTGGAGGACGCCGCCGGGCGGACGCTGTTCAGCCGGGACACCCACTCCGTGGAGCTGACGGAGGACGGCGAGGCGATGCTGGGGTTCGCGCGGCGGATCCTGGAGGTGCACGACCAGGCGACCGCGTTCTTCACCGGCACGCGGGTGCGGGGGCGACTGCGGTTCGGGGCGTCGGAGGACTTTGTCCTCACCCGGCTGCCGGAGATCCTCGAGGGCTTCCGGTACGACCATCCGGAGGTGGATCTGGAGCTGACGGTCGAGCTGTCGGGCACGCTGCACGAGCAGCTGGCCGCCGGGAAGCTGGACCTCGTGCTCGCCAAGCGGCGGCCGGAGGACCGCCGGGGTGAGCTGGTGTGGCACGACCGGCTGGTGTGGATCGGCGCGGAGCGGCTCCGCCTGGACGCGGACCGTCCGGTGCCGCTGATCGTCTACCCGCCGCCGGGGATCACTCGGACGCTGGCTCTGGAGGCGCTGGAGCGGCAGGGGCGGGAGTGGCGGATCGTGTGCACCAGCGGGAGCCTGAACGGCCTGATCGCCGCGGCGCGGGCCGGACTGGGGGTGATGGCGCACTCCCGGGGGCTGGTGCCGCCGGGCCTTGTGCGGGTGCCCGACCGGTTCACGCTGCCGGAGCTGGGGCGGGTGGACTTCGTACTGGTCCACGGCCGTCGGCGTACGGCGGCGCAGGGGGCGGCCGACGCGCTCGCCTCCGCGATTCTGGCGGGCGGGGACCGGCTGCACCGACGGTGAGACCTCCGACCGGAGTGACAGATTCCGGGGCGGCGACGCTGAGGGAAGAAGAGGACGGCGCCCCGGTGAACAACCGTTTCACCAGGGCTGCGAGCCGTAATCGGGACGTACAGATTCAGTGGAGATTACGGGGCCAGAAACTCGCTCAACCGTCAGTTTTCTGTCCGACCCTTCCCCATGTGAGGGCATTTTCCGATACTGACCAGGCCATACGTGAGCACCGCTCGGCTTCGGCCCCCCTCCCGCCGGATGTCAGGGTGGTAGCTTTCACGGCGCTGTGCGGAGCTTCACTGAGCGCCAGGGAGAGCGGGGAGCGGGGTTTGCGCGAGTTCACCAACCCTCCGTTGGCGTTGGCACCCCCCGTGGGCGGACTGGCCGACGTCGTCTTCGAGCATGCCCAGAACGACCCCGTGCACATCGCCCTCGGCCGCAAGGACGAGAACGGACAGTGGCGGGACGTGACGTCCGCGGAGTTCCGCGACGAGGTCATGGCCCTCGCCAAGGGACTGCTTGCCCAGGGCATCCGCTTCGGTGACCGGGTCGCGATCATGTCCCGCACCCGCTACGAGTGGACCCTGTTCGACTTCGCCCTGTGGACGATCGGCGCGCAGGTGGTGCCGGTCTACCCGACCTCCTCCGCCGAGCAGTGCTTCTGGGCGCTCTACGACGCCGAGTGCACGGCCGCGATCGTGGAGCACGAGGACCACGCGATGACGATCGCCACCGTCATCGACCGGCTCCCCCAGCTGCACCGACTGTGGCAGCTGGACTCCGGCGCGGTGCAGGAGCTGTACGACGCCGGCGCCGCCATCGAGGACGAGGTGGTGCACCGCCACCGGCAGGCCGTGACCCCGGACTCGGTCGCGACGATCATCTACACCTCGGGCACCACCGGCCGCCCCAAGGGCTGTGTGATCAGCCACGGCAACTTCATGTACGAGGCGGACACCGTCATCGAGCGCTGGGAGCCGGTGTTCCACTCCAAGAAGGGCGACGAGGCGGCGACCCTGCTGTTCCTGCCGCTCGCGCACGTCTTCGGGCGGATGGTCCAGGTCGCGGCGGTCCGCGGCGGGGTCCGCTTCGGTCACCAGCCGCAGATGAACGCGGCCGCCCTGCTGCCGGACCTCGCCGCGTTCAAGCCGACCTTCTTCCTCGGGGTGCCGTACATCTTCGAGAAGGTCTTCAACGCCTCCCGCCGCAAGGCCGAGAAGGAGGGCAAGGCCGGGCCGTTCGAGAAGGCCGTCGACGTGGCGGTGAAGTACGCCGAAGCCATGGAGGCCAAGGCCTGGGGTCTTGGTCCCGGCCCGTCGGCGGGGCTGCGGATGCAGCACCAGCTCTTCGACAAGCTCGTGTACTCCAAGATGCGGGCGGCGATGGGCGGCCGGATCCGGCACGCGATGACCGGCGGTTCGGCCATGGACCGCAAGCTGGGGCTCTTCTTCGCCGGCGCGGGCGTGCACATCTACGAGGGGTACGGCCTCACCGAGACGACGGCGGCGGCGACCGCCAACCCGCCTGAGCGCACCCGCTACGGCACGGTCGGACAGCCCATCCCCGGTATGACCGTGCACATCGCGGACGACGGCGAGATCTGGCTCTACGGCGCCAACGTCTTCCAGGGCTATCTCAACAACGAGAAGGCCACCGACGAGTCCCTGCACGACGGCTGGCTCGCCACCGGTGACCTCGGCTCCCTCGACGAGGACGGCTATCTCACCATCACCGGCCGCAAGAAGGAGATCCTCGTCACCTCCGGCGGCAAGAGCGTCTCCCCCGGTGTGCTGGAGGAGCGGGTGCGTGACCATCCGCTGGTCTCGCAGTGCATCGTCGTGGGCAACGACCGGCCCTACGTCGCCGCCCTGGTCACCCTCGACCAGGAGGCCGTGGAGCACTGGCTGGCGATGCGTGACAAGCCCCGGATGCCCCCGGCGCAGCTGGTGCGCGACGCCGACCTGGAGACCGAGGTGCGGCGCGCCGTGGTGGCCGCCAACACCCTGGTCTCGCAGGCCGAGTCGATCCGCACGTTCCGCATCCTGGCGCAGCCCTTCACCGAGGAGCACGGGCTGCTGACCCCGTCGCTGAAGCTGAAGCGCAAGGCGATCGAGACGGCGTACGCGGGCGAGGTCGAGGCCCTGTACCGGGCCTGACGGCCTATCGCCCTGACGGCCCGTCAGCTGATCGTCACGCGGAAGATCTTGTCCGATCCGTCCGCCGCTCCTCCGTTGTTGTCGCAGTTGGTGGTCGACAGCCACAGCTGGTCGGCGCCCGGCACCTTGGTGACCGTGCGCAGCCGCCCGTAGGTGCCCACGTAGTACGCGGTCGGCGTGCCGACGCTCTCGCTGTCCCCGTTGATCGGGATCCGCCACAGCCGCTCGCCGCGCAGGGAGGCCATGTAGACGACGTTGCGCACGATCGCGATGCCGCTCGGCGAGGCCTCCGACACGTTCCAGGTGGCCTTCGGGTTGGTCATCCCCGCGGTGGAGCAGGTGCCCTCGCAGATCGGCCAGCCGTAGTTGGCGCCGGGCTTGATCAGGTTCAGTTCGTCCTTGGAGCTGTTGCCGAACTCCGCCTCCCACAGACGACCGTTGCGGTCGAAGGCGAGGCCCTGCGGGTTGCGGTGGCCGAGGCTGTAGACGTAGGTGCCGAACGGGTTGCCGGGGGCCGGGTCACCGTTTGTGGTCATGCGCAGGATCTTGCCGTTGAGGGAGTTCTTGTCCTGCGCCAGGTCGGGGGTCTGGGCCTCGCCGGTGGAGACGTAGAGGTAGCCGTCGGGGCCGAAGGCGAGGCGGCCGCCGTTGTGGTAGCGGTTCTTCTTGATGCCCTGCAGGAGGACCTTGTACTCGCTCAGCGTGGTCCCGTCGTACGTCATGCGGACCACGCGGTTGCCCTCGGACGCGGTGTGCATGAAGTAGACGTGGTGGTTCGTCTCCCATTTCGGGTCGACGGCGACGCCGAGCAGTCCGCCCTCGCCGTTGGTGGTGACGGCGTTCGGGACGGTGCCGACCTGCGTTTTCGTGCCGTCCTTGGTGACCTTCAGGACCCGGAAGTCGTCCCGCTCGGTGACCAGCGCACTCTTGCCATCGGGCATCCAGAAGACGCCCCAGGGGATCGTCCAGCCCGAGGAGAGGGTGGAGACCGAGGACGGGACACCGCCGTCGGTGGCGCACGCCTTGGTGGTGAAGGTGACCGTGTTGCTCGGCTGGGAGACGTTGCCGGCCGCGTCGCGGGCGACGACGTTCAGGCTGTACGGGCTGTTGCAGGCCAGCCCGGTCAGCGTGGTCGAGGTGCCGGTGCTGACGGACTTGTAGACGGTGGTGTCACTGCGTACGTCGTAGCCGGCGACCGCCCGGTCGTCGGTGGAGGCACCCCAGCTCAGTGCGGCGCTGTTCGCCGTGACGTCCGCCGCGGACAGGGTGCCGGGTCTCGTCGGCGGGGTGGTGTCGGAGCTGGGCCTGGTGGTGCAGTCGACGACGGGGCTCGCCGGGGACGTGTTGCCGGACGCGTCACGGGCGATCACGGTGAGGTTGTAGGTGGTGCCGGGAGCGAGGCCGGTGAGCGCCTTGCTGGTCGAAGTGCCGGGCGCCTCACCGATCTTGTTGCCGTGCTCGTAGAGGTCGTACGCCGTCACGCCCACGTTGTCGGTGGCGGCGCCCCAGGCCAGCGTGAGCCCGTCCTCGCCGATGTCGGAGCAACTGGGCTGCCCGGGGCGGCTCGGGGCCTGGGAGTCGGTGGCCGCGTCGACGCCGATGCGGTCGAGGTTGGGACCGCCGCCCGCGGTGGTGGCGGTCGCGCGGATCCTGGCGGAGCCCGCGGTGAGCGGGACGTCGACGGTCTTGGTGGCCCAGGTGTTCCAGTCGGCGGTGGCCGGGAAGGAGACGGCCGGCGACACGACCGTGCCGTTGACGGAGATGTCCATGGGACGGTCGGTGGTAGTCCCGTTGGCGTAGCGGAAGGTGACGGCCGTGGTGCCCGCGGAGGCCGCGCTCACCGTGAACTCCACGTACGAGCCTTTGACGTTGGTGTAGTCGACGAAGCCGGTGCCGGTGTATCCGGTGTGGTTGGTGGCCACCGTGCCCTGTACGACGGTCGCGTCCTCCGCCTGGTAGTCGGTGGCCGCGAGCGCGCTCCCCTGGCTCAGCCCGGCCAGCGGCAGAGCGAGGGCGGCGGCGAGGCCGTAGGGCAGAAGTCTGTTGGTTTTCACGGTTGTTCCCCTCAGCCCGTGTACTGGGTGAAGACCTTGAGGTAGTCGTACGGCTGCTGCGTCACGCCGCTGCAGGAGTCACCGTCGGTGCCCGAGCCGCAGGAGCGGTCGCGGTTGACGGACCAGTAGGTGAGGCGCCCGATGTGGTGCTGCTGGGCGTAGGCGAGCATGGTCTTGAAGTCGGCGATCCGGACGCGCTCACCGGAGTCGTCGGTCTTGCCGTTCATCGAGGACAGCCCGATGTGGGCGTAGGCGGTGGCGTCGCTGTATCCGTACGCCGACTTGACCCGCGCCTTGAGGCCCTCCATGGCCTGCGTGGTCAGGGTGCCCATGTTCGTGGCGCCGCCGCCGAAGTCGAACGGCATGATGCACCACACGTCGTTCGCCAGACCCGAGTTCGCCGCCCGCTTGATCATGTCGACGCCGGTGGAGTCGGGGCCGCTGGTGGTGGTGCCGAAGGTGATGACGGTCTTCAGGCCCGGGTTGTTCGCCTTGACCGTCTTCAGCGCGTCGACGACCCGCTGCCGGACGGTCGCGTTGGACCACTCGGTGTTCTCGATGTCGATGTCGAGGGCCTTCAACCGGTAGGCGTTGATCACCTTCTGGTAGGCGCCGGCGAGCGCCGAGGCGCTGGAGCACTTCTCGCCGAGCTTCGTACCGCTCCAGCCGCCCACGGAGACCATCACGTCCCCGCCGGCCCCTCTGATCGCGTTGATCTTCGCCTGGTCGTCGCCGCCGGTGAGCGGGCGGGAGCCGTCCCACTTGGGGTTGCAGGTGCCGTCCGAGAGGACGAAGGCGAGCGTGAACCACTTGACGCCCGTCGCCGCCATCACGGACGTGGGGTTCTGAGGGCTGCCCCAGCCGAGGTACTCGTAGGGGGCGACGGCCATGCCCGGTGAAGCGGCCGCCGAGAGGGAGCTCACGGGCTTGACGCGGATGAGCCGGGTCTCGCCCGGGCGCAGGGTCGCGCTGTAGGAGTCCGCGATCACGCCCTTGTGCAAGCCGGACCACAGGTCGGTGACGTCACCGGAGCCGGTGAAGCCGGCCTGCGACCAGTTCACGCTCACGGTCGCGTTGCCCGAGGTGCCGGTGTTGAACAGGGCCACGACGTACTGGCCGTCGCTCTCCCTCTTGCTCCAGACCTGCCGTGCACCGCTGTTGACGATCCGCTTCGCCGCGACCCCGTCCTGGTCGACGCCGATCAGCCGGTCATTGGTCAGCATCGCCTTGTCGACGGAGTCGAGGTGGGTGAGGTCGGTGCCGAGCAGCAGCGGCGAGGCCGCCATCGCCCACAGGGTGAAGTGGGAGCGCCGCTGGTCTGCGGTCAGGCCCACCTGGTCGCCGTTGCCGACCTCCAGCGAGTCCAGGTCGTTCCAGCCGCCCGGTCCGGCGTACGGCTGCCAGGAGGCCGCCGCGTCGAAGCGCTTGGAGACGTGGGACCAGTCGGTGAGCGGATAGCCGCTGCCGTTGCTCCCCGGCCCGCAGTAGCACTCCACATCACCCTGGGTGCGCCAGCTGTTGGCCAGTTTGCGCCAGTTGGAGGCGTCGGCGATCGGGAGGTTGTTGGAGAGCGCGAAGGTGATGGGCCGTCCGGCGGCCCTGAGTGCCTTGTCCCATGCCTGGACGTCTGGGACGTCCTGGCTGCCGACGCCGTCGATCTTCAGGTAGTCGACTCCCCACGAGGCGAACTGCTTGGCCCAGGAGTTCACGAACTCCTGGGAGCCCGGCTTGGAGTAGTCGATGTAGTACATGTTCTTGCAGTTGTAGTTCTTCTCGGTCCTGGACGTGTCCGCGATGTCCTTCGCGTGGTAGGCGGTGCCCTCGATCGGCGTGTTCTTCGTGACGGCGTTCTTCGCGATGCCCGGGGTCACGTAGAAGCCGAACTTCAGGCCCTTGGAGTGGACGTAGTCGGCCAGGGCCTTGATCCCACCGGGGAACTTGGCCGTGTCGACGGCCCAGCGGCCGTAGTCGTCGACGACGAAACCGTTGGAGTCGCACTTCTGCCAGAAGTCGTCGAGGTTGACCTGCACGAAGCCGTGGTCCTTGAGACCACTGGCGACCAGCGCGTCGGCCTGCGCCTTGATCTTCGCCTCGGTCGGCGTGCGGCGTACGAAGCTCCAGCTGGACCAGCCCATGGCGGGCCGGACGGACTGGCCGTTGTCGGAGGCGGCCGCCGGATGGGCGGTGCCCACGAGCGGCACCGCCGCGGCGAGTAAGAGGCCGGCCACCGTGGCCGTGAGCGATCTGATACGGATCATGACTGTCCCCCGTTCGCGGGTGTGGCGTACGACGTGCCGATCCACGCCTCGTCGATGCGCAGTCGCTGGTAGCGGGTGGTGTCGGTGGAGGCGGCCCAGGTGGTGTCGACCTCGAGGCGGACGTACCGGGCGTTGGCCGCGGTCAGGTCGATGCCCTGGATTCCACGACGACTGGGGAGTTGGCCTGTCTTGACGGCACTCCCCCAGGTCGAGCCGTCGTCGCTCAGGTACACCTTGTAGTCCTTGATCCGCGCGGACTGCTCGGTGTCGGAACGGGCGTAGGCGACGGAGTCCTCGCGCTGGTTGAGCCCGAGGTACTGCACCTTCTTTGCGGAGCCGAGGTCGAAGGTGAGGTTCACGGGCAGCGTCTTGTTGTTGTCCCAGTAGGTGAGGTGGTCGCCGTCACCCGCGGCCGGTCCGGCGTGCCCGCTCGCCGAGGCGCTCGCGCTCACCTTGACGCCGGTGAGGATGCCCTGGCGGCCGGCGGTGGTGACCTTGAAGACGGTGTCGTACGGGTCCCAGTCGCCGAGCCCGGTCAGGGTGAGCACGCCTCCGGACTGGGACCACGAAACCGCTTTGCCGGTACGGAGGTTGGCGACCGAGGCGATGCGGTAGCCGTTGTCGCGGATGCGCAGTGTGCTGGTGCTGGGCGGGGTCAGGACGTGGATGTACTGGCGGTTCGGGTCGTTCTTCGCGATGGTCGTCACGCCGTGCGCGCCGTCGTTCCAGAAGCCGGGCTTGAGGCCGCCGTACATGTAGCCGCCGCCCTCGGTGCCGTGCAGGGACTCCCAGACGGGGTCCAGGTAGGTGTCGGCGAAGGTGTTGAAGGCGGCTTGGTTGGCCGGGAACTTGCCGTTGACCTGGGCGGTCTCGGCCATCAGCGCCTTCACGGACGAGCCCGCGTTGGTGATGAGCCGGCCGAGGGTCAGCGCCTTGTCCACGGACGGGTTCGAGCCGTCGTACCACCAGGCGCCGGTGGACGGCAGCTTGAAGTCCGCCTCCGTCAACCGTGGTTGAGCGGTGTAGATCGCCTGCGGATAGTCGTAGGCCGGCGTCATCCCCGTCTTCTGCTCATTGCTGATCATGTCCATGATCGGCGTGTCTTCGTTGTTGTTGCTGAGCGTGTAGCTCGGACGCTTCTCGTAGATCTGCCGGTAGAGGTCGTGGCTCTCCCAGTACGCGTTGTCGTTGTCGATCCAGAAGCCGCCGAGGTCGGGGTAGCGGTCCATGACCTCGAAGAAGTTGTCGTAACTGAACTGTCCGAAGCCGTCGTTGGTGGTCAGGTCGATGTTCTTGCCCTTGTAGGCGGAGTAGGCGGCCGAGTCGAGCCACTCGTGGCCGCCCTCGTCGTACCACTGGGGGTCGTTGGTCATGTAGAGGATGACCTTCAGCCCCTTGGCCTTCGCGGCGGTGATCAGTTCGCCGAGGAAGTCCCGTTTGGTGGAGCAGGAGCCGGGGATCTTCGACGGCCAGGTGCGGGCGTAGCCGAGACGGCTGTGGAATGAGGCGAGGACGAGGTACTGGGTGTGCAGCTTCTGGGCCTCCTTCACCCAGTAGTCCGGGGTCCAGCCGCCGTTCGTGACGTCGTTCTCCCAGGCGGTGCAGCTGGTGTGGGCGGGCGCGGTGCGCAGGCCCCAGTGCAGGAAGAGGCCGCCGACGGAGTTACGGAGGAAGTCCTGGCGGGGGTTGTCCAGGTCGAGCGGCTTCACCGCCGTGCCGCAGTCCTGGCTGCCTGAGATGCGGAGGGCGCCTCCCGAGGTGTTGTGACTGTCCGTCAGGCAGACACCGGACGCGTCCTGGAGGCCGACGTCGTACGGCGAGTCGCTGCCCTTCTGCGCGGTGAACCGGGTGAGCCGGATGCCGTCGGCCGCGTTGGCGATGAACGCCGGGCGGCCGTCGTCCGCGGCGAACTTCACCGAGCTGTCGGTGAAGCGGATGTCGTCGGCGTTGTGGAGGTACCAGCCGTAGGCCGGCCTGGTGCCGATGGCCTTGGGGTTGTAGTCGTTCGGGTCGTTGCCCGGCACACCGGTGGACATGGTGCCGCTGCCGCCCGGGACCGTGATGTCGACGTTGGTGAAGGTCACGCCCTTGATGCGGTGGCCGGTCTCACCCCACAGGGTCGGACTGAAGGACGGACTGCTCCCGGTGGCCGTGATGTCGTCGTACGTGATGTCGCTGATCGATCCGACACCGGGACTGTTGCCGCACCGCTTTCGCGTGCCGATCTTCTGCATGATCGGCGAGTGGACGTTCGTCATCGTGATGTCGCGGTAGTGGACGTCGGAGATCTTCGCGCCGTCCATGGAGACCATGCCGAGGCCGGACTTGTCGGCGCCGTCGATACGGATGTTCTCGAACCGGTAGTCCGAGAAGTCGCCGCAGGTCTCGGAGCCGAACATGAGGGCGTTGCAGCAACGGGCGGAAAGGAAGCTGTCGTTGACGCGGACGTGGCCGTTGGGGAGCTTGGCGCCCAGCGCGTAGTCGCTCTTGAAGACCAGGGCGTCGTCGTTGGCCCTGATGTTCGCGTTCGTCACCGTGACGTTCGTCGTGGAGATGATGTTCCAGCCGTCGCGGTCGCTCGCGGTGTCGATGGTCAGGTGGTCCGAGGTGACGTTCTTGCAGCCGTTTATGAGCGCGGCGAAGTGGCCGCCGCGGCGGAGGGTGAGGCCGTCGCCGATCGTGAGTCCGTCACACCGGGTCAGGGAGATGATCTTGTCGGCCTCGCCTGACTTCGGGTTGCCGGTGATCAGGTTGCCCATGCCGTCGATGACACCCTGACCGACGAAGCCGATGTCGGCCAGCCGGTCACCGTAGATCATCGCGTCGCGGAAGTGGCTGTGCCCGTAGTCCTGGTAGGCGTCGTACGGGTTGGACTCGGCCTTGTCGTAGGTGTCGGCGCCGGCGCCCTGGAGGGTGGCGCCCTTGTCGAGCCGGAGCGTCACATGGCTCTTCATGTGGATGGTGTTCTTCGACTTGTAGTCACCGGGCGGGAAGCGGACGACTCCGCCGCCCGCCGCCGAACTTGCCGCGGTGATGGCCTTGTTGACGGCGGGGGTGTCGTTGGTGGAGCCGTCTCCCTTGGCACCGTAGTCGCGTACGTCGAAGACGGCGGCGGCCGGGGACGGGTCCTGCGGGCCCTGCGAGGCAGCCGGTGCCGCCGGGTGGCCGAGTCCGAGGACGAGGGCGACGACGAAGAGGACGATCGCGGCCGCTCGGGAGCGGGAGCGTGGGTCGGTGGGGGGTCGCAAGGTGACGGCTCCTCAGACGAGTTGGTAGCCGCGCAGGTTGGTGAGCAGCAGGTAGGTGTTCTGGAGGGAGCCGGAGGTGTCGCCGAGGGAGCGGTAGATGCCCCACTTCGGGCGGACGCGGTCGGCCAGGAAGGTGTCGACGCCGGTCTTGGACGCGTCGATGACGGTCGAGCCGCCGGACTTCAGAATCCAGCGGACCGAACCCGCCGAACCGTCGCCGACCTTGATCTGGAAGTCGACGTCGGTCCATTTGTCGTGCAGCGGGTCCAGGTCGGTGCGGCCGACGAGGATGTCGTCGATGGCGAGCTTGAGCTCGATGGTCTGCTTGCCGTTCACCCGGCGCAGGGACTGCACGACGATCGGCGAGGTGCCGCTGCCGGGCTGCTTCATCTGCATGATGTGGGTGAAGGTCGTGGTCGCCTTGAGGGAGCTCGGGATGTACATCGAGTAGGTGAGCCGCCAGGTCTGGCCCTTCGTCCACTTCAGGTAGTCGCTGCCGCTGCCGTTGCGCAGCCCGGTGACCTCCTGGCGCTGACGGTCGGTGGAGGTGTCGCGGTCGACGGTGTGCATGTTGAAACGCCAGTTGTTGCCAGTGGCGTAGATGTGCGGCTGTCCGGCGGTGTGCGAGTCGGCGCGGTCGTCCTCGATCGTCTCGAAGGCGCCCAGGCCGTCGCCGCTCGCGGACGGGGCCCACTTCTGCTGCCAGGAGGCGGCGTGGGCGGTGGTCGCCTGCGGCAGACCGACCGCGGCCGCCGTGGCACCGCCGAGGGCGGCACCCAGCAACGTCCTTCGTGATGTGTTCATGCCACTAATCACCTCGCAGTTGCTCGTTCATGATCAGGAAGGCACCCAGACCGTGGAAGTCGTTGGTGGCCCGAGTGCGGGCGACGTAGTACGCGTAGTCGCCGACGTTGGTACCGACGGAGATGTCGGCGAGGTCGGTGCGCCCGTCCGAGCCGACCGAGAGCCTGGCGAGCACGTTCTGGTAGCCGCGGCGTGCGACGGCCTCGAAATGCCGGTCCAGGTATCCCCGCTGGGCGCCGCGCGAGAGGGCGTAGGTGAACATGCTGGAGCAGGACGTCTCGGTCCAGTTGTCGCTCCGGCCACCCTTGTCGATCACCTGGAACCAGCGACCGGTCGCCGAGTCCTGGTACTTCTCGAGCCCGGCCGCCAGCTTCCGCAGGATCGCGAGGAGCCGGGGACGACGGGGCTGGTCCGCGGGGACGGCGTCGAGGACGTCGACGAGCGCCATGGAGTACCAGCCGACCGCCCGGCACCAGTGCTCGGGGGCGAGCCCGGTCTCCGGATCGGCCCAGCTCACGGTCCTCGACTCGTCGTAGGCGTGTCTCAGCAGCCCGTTCGCTACCTGGAGGTGGCCGCCGTAGACGGCGAGCTGCCGCGCCGCCTCGGCGTCCGTGCTGCCGCTCTCGCCGAACTCCGCTCCGTACTCGACGAGGAACGGGTTCACCATGTAGACCCCGTCCGCCCAGAGCTGGTGGGCGCGGCTCGCGGTGTCGGCGTGCCAGAAGCCGCCGTCGTCCGTGCGCGGGTAGGTGGCGAGACGGTCGAGGATCTTGCGCGCGGCCGTGCGGTAGCGGGCCTCCCCCGTCTCGTGATGGAGAATCACCAGCAGCCGGCCCGCCTGCATGCTGTCCAGGCTGTTGAACGACTGGCCGATGGAACCGTCCGCGCCGACGAAGCGGTCTACGTAGCTCTTGATGTACGCGAGGTAGCGGGCGTCGTGGGTGCGCCGGTAGGTGAGGTACTGGCCGTAGAGATACAGGCCAACCGGGTAGGACCAGCCTCCGATGGTGCTCGGCGTGTAGCGGGCCATGGTGGAGTCGACCATGGCGACGGACCAGTCCCGGTCCGGGGGCGGGCCGGTGGAGGAGCCGGTGGGCGGGGGCGCGGCGGCCGGCAGGGTGACCAGGGTCGCGGCGGTGAGTGCAAGGGTCGTCAGGACGGCTCGAAGACGACGGCGTCTCATGTTCCTCCCTCTCCGTGAGCCAGGAGACACGGGAAACATCGGATGAAAGCCAACACAGATTCATATCCATGAACCGAGTTCAGGATTCCGCTCGGTTGGCGCGATCCAGAGTCGCGGCAGTGCCGTCGACGGTCAATGGTCTGTACCGAAGAGATCGGATGCATTTCCGGCCAATTTCGGCCATCGCCTGCTGACCGGCGGGTCAGTTCGGACCGATTTTCCGGTCAGGAATGCATCACGGCTCGTGATCGTTGACCATAGGAGTGCCACCCGACGACAACCGTAAGGATCAAGAGCTCGTGAGCAGCAAGGTCCCCCCGATCATCCTCAACAACGGCGTGGAGATGCCCCAGCTGGGTTTCGGCGTCTGGCAGGTGCCGGACGACGAGGCCGAGCAGGCCGTCGCCACAGCACTCGAGGCCGGGTACCGCAGCATCGACACAGCGGCGATCTACGGCAACGAAAAGGGCACCGGAAAGGCCATCGCCGCCTCCGGAGTGGCCCGTGAGGACATCTTCGTCACCACCAAGCTCTGGAACAGCGACCAGGGCTACGACTCGACCCTGCGCGCCTTCGACACCTCGCTGGACAAGCTCGGCCTGGACTACGTGGACCTGTACCTGATCCACTGGCCCACGCCCGACCGCGACCTGTACGTCGACACCTACAAGGCGTTCGAGAAGCTGCACGCGGACGGCCGGATCCGGGCCATCGGCGTCTCCAACTTCGAACCCGACCACCTGGAGCGGCTGATCGCCGAGACGTCCGTGATCCCGGCCGTCGACCAGATCGAGCTGCATCCGCACCTGCAGCAGCGCGCGGCCCGCGAGTACCACGCGGAGCAGGGCATCGCCACCGAGGCCTGGTCGCCGCTCGGCTCCGGCAAGGGTCTGCTGGAGGTTCCGGCGATCGTGGCCATCGCCCAGAAGCACGACCGCACCCCGGCCCAGATCGTGCTGCGCTGGCACCTCCAGCTCGGCAATGTCGTGATCCCGAAGTCCGTGACCCCGTCCCGGATCAAGGAGAACATCGAGGTCTTCGACTTCAGCCTGGACACCGAGGACCTGGCGGCGATCAGCGCGCTCAACGAGGACCGGCGCCTGGGCCCGGACCCGTCGACGTTCAACGCCGCCTGACGGCACAGCGGTTCGGCCGGCGGCGGGGCCCTGTCGTAGGGGACCCACCGCCGGCCGATGTGTGTCCGGCGCCGGTCGGCCGAACCTCTTGCTCCGCCCCGCGCGTCAGACGGGCTGTCCGATCGGCCGCACGACCACGGTGTCGATGTCGACGCCCTCCGGCTGCCATACGGCCCACACGACCGAGTCGGCGATCCGGTCGGCGGTACGCAGGTGACCGGGCGGAAGACTGCCGTAGCTGTCCCAGAACGGCGTCTCCACACGGCCGGGGGCGATCAGCGTGACGCCGACGCCGAACTCGGTCGCCTCACGGCGGGTGTTCTCGGCGAGCCCGGTCACCGCCCTCCCTCACTCTCGGCTCCGCTCGAGCGGGGGGACCCCCGTCGTCGCCCCGTAGATGTTGCCGGGCCCGTGGACGAACCCGGCGACGCTGCCGACCAGGACGATCCGGCCGCGGGTCTCCTTGAGCGCGTCGATGGAGGCGCGGATGAGGAGGGCGGGGCCGAGCACGTTGGTCAGCACCATCTCGGTCCAGCCGGCGGGGTCCCCTGTCGCCACGGTGTCTGCGTGGCGAAGCCCGCGTTGGCGACGACCGAGTCCAGCCTGCCGAACTCCTTGAGCGTGCCGTCCACGGCTGCCTTGATGTCGCCGTACTCGGCGGCGTTGCCGACGAACGTCAACAAGCCGTCCGGGTTGCCCAGTTCCTCGGCGAAGGCCCGCAGCCGCGGCTCGCCCCGCCCCGTGACGGCCACCCGGTGCCCCGCGTCGAGCAGTTGCCGCGCGACCGCGGCCCCGATACCGCTGCCGCCGCCGGTGATGAGCGCGACAGGTGAGCTGGAGCGGTCTCCAGGTCAAGTGCCGCAGGTTCGCCGGTGGTCGGCCGAGGGAAGTAACGCCGCCACTCGGTCACGGTGAAGCACGTACGGCGGTGTGCACGGTGTGCACCGCCAGCACGAACACATCCGCCCGTCGATGCACACTCGCCGTGTCCTCCGGATCGAGCAGGCGGTCGAGTGTCTCCCGGTCGACGGAGTCCAGTTGCTGCGCGAACACCTCCCGCAGCCGGCCCAGCGACGCGGCGATGTACGCGCGGGCCCGATCCGTCGTCGGTGCCGGCAGGTCGAGCAGGAAGCTTCGCGTGCCGGTGTGCCGCAGCCCGGCGGAGGCCATCAGCGCGGGCCAGTCCTCGGCCTCGGCGACGGAGTCGGGCAGCTCCGAACGCATCTGGGTGAACCACTCCTCCTCCAGCGCGTCGACGCGCGCCTGGAGCCCCGGCCGCCCGATCCCGATGTCCCGGGGCAGAAAGCGCGCCGGCAGTCCGCCCTCCATCAACGCCAGCGTGCCACCCCGTGCCAGCCGCGAGGCGAACGCGGCGATCCCGGCCCGCTGGTCGCCCAGGTGGTGCAGGCTCCGGCTGGCCCAGAGCAGGTCGGCGGGGTAGTCCAAGTCGTCGAGCACGCCGGGCAGTTCACCGGCGAGCGTGCCGAAACGGTCGGCCACACCGAGCCGTTCGGCCCGGTCCCGCGCCCGCTCCAGCAACGGCTCGGCCCCGTCGACGGCGACCACCCGGGCCCCCGGAAACGCCTCGGCGAGCAGACAGGAAAGCACCCCGGGCCCACTGCCCGCGTCGACGATCAGCCCCGGCTCGGTCTGCTTGTGCCCGAGCCAGGCCAGGGCCCGCTCGTAGAGGGGGGTGAACAGTTCGGCCTGGGTCTCCAGGTGTTCGGCCATCCTGGACCAGTCGATGTCGGTGTGTTCGTGCGCCATGGTGCCAGCCTCTCCTCGGGACGGGGCCAGCTTGCGCCGACGCACCGGAAGAAGCCCGCGATGTTGCCGTGACAGCAAAAAACACGGCAAAGCGGACGCAAAGAAAAGGGGATGCGCCCGCCCCGTCCGGTCCTCCAGGATGACCCCATGGACGACGAACTGGTGGAGCGCTTCCTCGAAGACGGATTCGTGAGGATCGAGGGCGCCTTCCCGCCCCGCGTCGCCCAGCACTGCGCGTCGCTGCTGTGGCGGGAGACGGGCTACGACCGCGAGGACCCGGCCACCTGGAAGGACCCCGTGGTCCGGGTGGGCGACATGGCACAGGGGCCCTTCGCCGCGGCCGTCAACTCTCCGGTCCTGCACGAGGCGTTCGACCTGCTGGTCGGCGAGAACCGCTGGCAGTCCCGCTATTCCCTGGGCACCTTCCCGTTGCGGTTTCCGCACGCGGAGGAACCGGACGACGCGGGCTGGCACATCGAAGGAAGCTACCTCCCCGAGGACGCGCCGCCCGGCATGTACCACACCAACCTGCGCTCCAGGGACCGAGCCCTGCTGATGCTGTTCCTGTTCAGCGAGGTCACCGAGGCCGACGCCCCGACCCGGATCAGGGTGGGCTCCCATCTCGACGTACCGCCGGTCCTGGAGCCGTACGGCGAACAGGGCGCGTCCTTCCTGGAGTTGGGCCCGAAGGTGGACAAGGCATCGGCCCACCGCCCCCTCGCCCACGCCACCGGCAGCCCCGGTGACGTCTACCTCTGCCACCCCTTCCTGGTCCACGCGGCCCAGCCCCACCACGGCACGAGGCCCCGGTTCATGGCGCAGCCGCCGCTGCTGCCGGCGGAGCCGTACGCGCTGGAGCGTCCGGACGGCGACTACTCGGCGGTGGAGTTCGCGATCCGCCGGGGCCTGGCCGAGGAGAACTGACCGAACCCCGGTTTTCCGGGAGCGGGGAACTGCGCGACCAGCCACGACGAACCCGCGGCCGACATCGCACAGCCCCCCGCATCCACTCAGAGCGCCGGGTACGCGTTCTTCATGAGCTCCTGGAACTGCGCCGAGAACCAGTGCCCCGACAGCGGAGCGTTCGGCAGCGCACCGGACATGTTGTTGTTGTTCCGCGGGTTGCCGGTGTACGTCGGGTCGCACATCCGGTCGAAGCCCTTGCCCTCGTCGTTCGCGATCGCGGAGCTGGACCCGTCGGACTCACCCGGAGGCTTGATCCAGACGTACGCGTCGATCCCGGCGGCCGGGGCGGCCTTCGGGCGCTCACCGAGACCGGCGCCCGCCTGGTTGCACCAGTTGCCGACGTGGATGCGCCGGTCGATGCGACCGCCGTTGACGTACGTGTCGACGTCGGTGGTCGCCCCCGGCCCGGTCGGCCGGGCGGAGCCGCCCCAGCCGTTGCGGGAGGTGTCGATCAGCATGCCGACGCCCGAGGGGAAGCCCTGGTTCACCGCCTCCTGGCGGAAGGCCTGGGCGAAGGAGAGCTCGTCGGTGTACCGGTTCCAGTCCACCCACTTCGACTCGCGCACGGACTTGCCGCCGACGGAGTCGTTGATGGTGAAGTACTGCTCCTTCAGCGCGCTGTAGTTGGCGGTGTTGGTGATGAAGCCCTGCACGTCGTTGACGGTGGCGCCCTCGGCGGTCGCCGCCTGCTTGATGGTCTGGACGGTCGCCGAGAAGTTGTCGTCCCAGCCGATCCAGCCGTGGTGTCCGGCGTCCACGTAGTTGTAGACGTTGGGGGCGTCGCCGAGCTTGTTCAGGGCGTAGCCGACGCCCTTGATGTAGTTGCCGTTGGCCTTCATGGTGTCGCAGTTGGCGGTGGCGGTGGCGCGCGGCGAGACGTTGGTGACGAGGTTGGGCAGCGAGTCGATCTCGATCGTGTTGACGATCCGCAGCGAGGCGTACTTGGGGTCGGCGAGGATCGCCGCGATCGGGTCGATGTACTGCGTCTTGTACTTGTCGATCTCCGTGGGGCCGAGTTCGCCGTTGGAGGCGAGCGCCGCGCAGTCGCGGCCGGGCAGGTCGTAGATGACCAGCTGGACGACGAGCTCGCCGCTGCCCTTCTGCTCCAGGGCCTTGTCGAGGTGGGCGCGCAGGCCCATGCCGCCGTTGACACCGTTGATGGCGGCGATCCGGTCCAGCCACACCCCGGTCGGCTGGTTGGAGATCCGGCTGCCCCCGGGCTCGGCGGCCGCCTTCGCGGACCACTCGGGGTTCACGTACACCTTCGCGCCGGCGTACGGGTTGTCGACCTTGGTGCCGCCCCCCGGGTCCGGCGGGTCGGTCGGACCGGTGCCGCCGTCGACGTTGCAGGTCACCCCGTCGAGGGTGAAGGTGGCCGGGACGGCGTTGGTGCCGCTGTAGGTGCCCTGGAAGCCGAAGCTGACCGAACCTCCGGTGGCGAGCGAGCCGTTGTAGGTCTCGTTCGCCGCGGTGACGGCCGTGCCGCTCTGGCTGATCTTGGCGTTCCAGCCGCTGGTGACCTTCTGGTTTCCGGCGTACGCCCACTTCAGCGACCAACTCGACTTGGCGGTCGAGTTGTTGGTGATAGTGACGGCGGCGGTGAAGCCGGTGTCCCACTGGTTCTGCACCTTGTAGTCCACGGTGCAGGGGACGGCGGCGATGCCTGCGTCCCCGGGGGTCACGGCTAGCGCGGTCCCGGAGGCCCCGGCGACGAGCGCCAGGGCAGCGAGGAGCGCTGTTCTCGTACGACTCATGAGTGCGGGTTTCCTTCTCATTCGCGGGTGTTGTCCGTCGAGCGGGTGCTGTGCGTTTGAGCGGGTGCTATCCGTTCAGGGCGCGCAGATGGTCACGCAGCCCGGTGCCGAACGCTGTGGGTGTGCCGTCGTAGCTGCTGATCAGGGACGGTCCGGTGGAGCAGTCCCAGGTGTTCCAGGTCCAGCCGAGATACGACAGGCCTCGGTCGTCGAACCACTTCATGACCCGGTCGATGAAGCCGTGCGCGCAGGTGTTCTCGCCGATCTCCCCCGCCATGAGGGGGACCTGTGCGGCCACCGGGGCGAGCGTGGAGTTCCAGCAGCCCTCGTCGGCGCAGGTGTTGAAGTTGTACACGTGCCAGGCGGCGGCGAGATTGCCCGCCGGGTCGGTCGGCTTGTACGTCAGCCACTGGCTGAGGTCGTTGGAGTAGGCGATCCCCCCGGCCAGGATCAGGTTGGTCGCGCCGGTGCCCCGGACGCTGTCGACGAGATCCTGCATACCGGCGACCTCGTACCCGATGCCCGGGCAGGTGCCGCCGTCCCGCCAGCACTGCCACGCCTGGGTGGTCGTGGAGGTGGCGCGGTCCGGGTAGGGCTCGTTGAACAGGTCGAAGACGACGGTGCGGTCGTTCTTGAAGGTGTTCGCCACCGAGGCCCAGAAGGAGGGCGTGTACTGCATGTCGGGCATCGGCTTCTGGCAGCTGGCGTGCACGTCGGAGCAGCCGGCGGAGTTGCCGGTGTACTGCCCGTAGGTCCAGTGCAGTTCGACCACGGGTGTCATGCCGTGGGCCTTGACCTTGGCGACCAGGTCCTTGACGGCGTTGATGTAGTTCGTCCCGGCGTAGGCCGGGTTGATGTTGGACAGGCCGAGCCAGCATTCCTCGTTGAGGGGGATGCGGACCGTGTTGGCCTTCCAGTCGGCGATCGCCTTGACGGAGGCGTCGTCGACCGGGCCGTCGAAGATGCCGCGGCCCTGGACGCACATGAACTCGCCGCCGGACCGGTTCACCCCGAGCAGCCGGCGGGTGGCGCCGCCGGAGTCCACGAGCTTGTTGCCGGAGACCCGGAGCGCGGGGGGTGTCTCCTGGGCCGGGTCCGTGGGCTCCGGTGTGGGTTCGGTGGCTGTGTTGCAGGCCGTGCCGTTGAGCTTGAACGAGGTCGGTACGGCGTTGTTCCCGGACCTGGAGGCGATGAATCCGGCGCTGACGCTCGCTCCGGTGGCCAGGGAGCCGTTGTAGCTCTCGTTGACCGCGGTGACCGTCGTACCGGACTGGGACCATTTCGCGTTCCAGCCCTGGGTGAGTTTCTGACCACCGGCGAAGTCGAAGGTGAGAGTCCAACTGCTCACGGCGGCCGTGTTGTTGGTGATTTTCACAGCGCCCTGGAAGCCGCTGTCCCACTGGCTGGTGACGGAGTACTCCACCGAGCAGGCGGGGGCGGCGCCGGACGCCGTGACCACCGGTACCGTCACGGACCCGAGAAGGGCCACCGCGCCGGCTCCGGCTAAAAGTACTGAACGCGGGGGGTGTCGCATGAGCGACTCCTTGCAGATCAGCGCGCCGTTACGGACGCGTCGACTGATGGAACCGCTCCCACTGGTGTCAAGGAAGGTAGCGCCAAGTGACAGCAAAGAACAGGGGGTTACTTGACTTTTCCGTCGCCCCGTCCGTCGAATCATTTCGACTCTTCAAGCACCTTGACCCCTTGAACACTCGTCCTCACTATGGGAGCGCTCCCACTGGTTCAAGCCTTGACTTCTCCGAGCCGCACAAGGAGGAACCAGCAATGCCCCCCACCAGGAGACGCCGGACCGTCCGGCGATTGTGGACCGCTGTCGTGGCGGCCATGGCGCTGCCGTTCGCGATGCTGAGTGCGGCTTCAACTCCCGCACAAGCAGCGTCAGTTCAGTGCAGTGTCGACTACAAGACCAACGACTGGGGCTCCGGCTTCACCGCGGATCTGACGATCACCAACCGCGGCACGGACGCCATCAACGGCTGGACCCTGACATACAGCTACGCGGGCAACCAGAAGCTGAGCAACGGCTGGAACGGCACCTGGTCCCAGTCCGGCCAGGCGGTCACGGTCAAGAACGCCACGTACAACGCGAACATCGCCGCGGGTGCCGCCGTCACCACCGGCGCGCAGTTCACTTACAGCGGCACCAACGCGGCGCCGACGAACTTCGCGATCAACGGCACCTCGTGCACCGGCGCCCACCAGCCGCCGATCACCGTGCTGACCAGCCCGACCGCGGGAGCCGTCTACACCCAGGGCGACGCGGTCCCGCTCGCGGCGACAGCCGCGGCCGCGGACAACGCGACCATCAGCAAGGTGGAGTTCTACGACAACACCACGCTGCTCGGCACCGACACGACCTCGCCGTACTCGCTCTCGGTCTCAAGCTTGACCGTGGGCAGTCATTCGCTGCTAGCGAAGGCGTACGACAGCCTGGGCGCGTCCGGTGAGTCGACGCCCGTCGGCATCACGGTCGCCTCGGGTCCCGCGGTCGTCGCCTCGGCCACCCAACTGGCCGTCCAGCAGGGCAAGACGGGCACGTACACCGTGAAGCTGTCGACGCAGCCCTCGGCCAACGTGACCGTGACGACCGCCCGCACCAGCGGCAACTCCGGCCTTTCGGTGACCGGTGGGGCCTCCCTCACCTTCACGCCGTCGAACTGGAGCACCGCGCAGACGGTCACCATCACCGGCAACGCCTCCGGCACCGGGGCCGCGACCTTCGAGTCGACGGCGACCGGCCACGCCAAGGCCTCGGTGACGGTCACCCAGATCGCGGCGACGGGCACGTACAACGCCCGTTTCCTGGATCTGTACGGCAAGATCACCAACCCGGCGAACGGCTACTTCTCCCCTGAGGGCATCCCCTACCACTCGGTCGAGACGCTGATCGTCGAGGCTCCGGACCAGGGCCACGAGACCACGTCGGAGGCGTACAGCTACCTCCTGTGGCTGCAGGCCATGTACGGCAAGGTGACGGGCGACTGGTCCAAGTTCAACGGTGCCTGGGACATCATGGAGAAGTACATGATCCCCACGCACGCCGACCAGCCGACCAACTCCTTCTACAACGCCTCCAAGCCGGCCACCTACGCCCCCGAGCTGGACACCCCGAACGAGTACCCGGCGAAGCTCGACTCCTCGGTCTCCGTCGGCTCGGACCCCATCGCCGGCGAGCTGAAGAGCGCGTACGGCACGGACGACATCTACGGCATGCACTGGCTCCAGGACGTCGACAACGTCTACGGCTACGGCAACTCGCCCGGCAAGTGCGAGGCGGGACCGACGGACACCGGACCGTCGTACATCAACACCTTCCAGCGCGGCGCGCAGGAGTCGGTGTGGGAGACGGTGCCGCAGCCGACC
This sequence comes from Streptomyces sp. NPDC005303, assembly GCF_040607335.1. Classification (NCBI taxonomy): domain Bacteria; kingdom Bacillati; phylum Actinomycetota; class Actinomycetes; order Kitasatosporales; family Streptomycetaceae; genus Streptomyces; species Streptomyces sp. NPDC005303. The sequence goes on from NZ_JBEXGM010000013.1 coordinate 39,209, forward strand.
TGCGACCAGTTCAAGTACGGCGGCAAGAACGGCTACCTGGACCTCTTCACCGGTGACTCCTCCTACGCCAAGCAGTGGAAGTTCACCGACGCTCCGGACGCCGACGCGCGCGCGGTGCAGGCCGCGTACTGGGCCGACAAGTGGGCGACGGAGCAGGGCAAGGGCTCCGACGTCTCCACGACGGTGGGCAAGGCCGCGAAGATGGGCGACTATCTGCGCTACGCGATGTACGACAAGTACTTCAAGAAGATCGGCAACTGTGTCGGACCGTCCACCTGCGCGGCCGGTACCGGCAAGGACGCCTCGATGTACCTGCTGTCCTGGTACTACGCCTGGGGCGGCGCCACCGACACCTCGGCGGGCTGGGCCTGGCGCATCGGATCCAGTCACGCGCACGGCGGCTACCAGAACCCGATGGCCGCGTACGCGCTGAGCTCCTACGCCGACCTGAAGCCCAAGTCGGCGACGGGCGCGGCGGACTGGAACACCTCGCTGGGCCGGCAGCTGGAGTTCTACCGCTGGCTGCAGTCCGACGAGGGCGCGATCGCGGGCGGTGCGACGAACAGCTGGGCGGGCCGCTACGCGACTCCCCCGGCCGGGAAGTCGACGTTCTACGGCATGTACTACGACCAGCAGCCCGTCTATCACGACCCGCCGTCCAACCAGTGGTTCGGCTTCCAGGCGTGGTCGATGGAGCGGGTCGCCGAGTACTACCAGCAGACGGGGAACGCGCAGGCCAAGGCGGTCCTCGACAAGTGGGTCAAGTGGGCGCTGTCCAAGACCACGATCAACCCGGACGGCACGTACCAGATCCCGTCGACGCTGCAGTGGTCGGGCCAGCCCGACACCTGGAACGCGTCGAGCCCCGGCGCCAACAGCTCACTGCACGTCACCGTCGCCGACTACACCAACGACGTCGGCGTGGCCGCCGCGTACGCCAAGACCCTGACGTACTACGCGGACCGCAGTGGTGACACCCAGGCGGCTTCCACGGCCAAGTCCCTGCTGGACGGCATGTGGAACAACTACCAGGACAGCCTGGGGATAGCGGTGCCGGAGAACCGGGCGGACTACAACCGCTTCGACGACTCGGTGTACGTGCCGAGCGGCTGGACCGGGACCATGCCGAACGGTGACGCGATCAACTCCTCGTCGACCTTCGAGTCCATCCGCTCCTTCTACAAGAACGACCCGGCCTGGTCGAAGATCCAGGCGTATCTCGCGGGCGGCGCGGTGCCGTCGTTCACGTATCACCGGTTCTGGGCCCAGGCGGACATCGCCTTGGCCATGGGGTCGTACGCGGAGCTTCTCGAATAGCCCCCGCCGAGCGCTCCGCGAGAAGGCCGGTTGTCGTCTGCGGGTCCGTTGTGGCTGGTCGCGCCCGCGCGGCGGAGCCGCAAATGAACGCAGCCCCGCGCCCCTGAAGGGCGCATCACGTCACCGTCTCTCCTCCGGACCCGCTTGAAGGGCTCCGCGTATAAGGCCCCGTCACCTGACGGCGGGGCCGAACAGCCGGGCGACCCCCTCCCGCACTGGGGGTCGCCCGGCACCTCTCGCACCATACGGAAAGCGCTTACCCCCCACCCTCCCCCTTTCCGGAAAGGACCCCCCGTGCGAAGAACCCGCATTCTCACGGCCGTGCTCGCGCTCGCGGCCGGGCTGCTCGCCGGCACGCCGCCCGCACTGGCGGCCGACAGCACCGCGAAGGTCTCGCTCGCCGCCGACACGTACACCTGGAAGAACGCCCGGATCGACGGCGGCGGTTTCGTGCCGGGCATCGTCTTCAACCGCAAGGAGAAGAACCTGGCGTACGCCCGCACCGACATCGGCGGGGCCTATCGCTGGCAGGAGTCCTCGAAGACCTGGACCCCGCTGCTCGACTCGGTCGGCTGGGACGACTGGGGGCACACCGGCGTGGTCAGCCTGGCGTCCGACTCCGTGGACCCGAACAAGGTGTACGCGGCCGTCGGGACGTACACCAACGGTTGGGACCCGACGAACGGCGCGGTCATGCGCTCCTCGAACCGGGGCGCGAGCTGGCAGAAGACCGACCTGCCCTTCAAGCTCGGCGGCAACATGCCGGGGCGGGGCATGGGCGAGCGGCTCGCGGTCGACCCGAACAAGAACAGCGTGCTGTACCTCGGGGCGCCGAGCGGCAAGGGGCTGTGGCGGTCGACGGACTCCGGGGTCAGCTGGTCGCAGGTGACCAACTTCCCGAACGTCGGCAACTACCAGCAGGACCCGAGCGACACCAGCGGGTACGCCGGCGACAACCAGGGCATCGTATGGGTCACCTTCGACGAGAGCACGGGCACGTCCGGCAGCGCGACCCGGACGATCTACGTCGGGGTCGCCGACCTCCAGAACTCGGTGTATCGGTCGACCGACGGCGGCGCGAGCTGGAGCAGGCTCGCCGGGCAGCCGACGGGCTACCTCGCCCACAAGGGTGTCCTGGACGCGGCGGGCGGCTATCTGTATCTCTCCTACAGCGACAAGGGCGGGCCGTACGACGGCGGCAAGGGTCAAGTGTGGCGGTACGCGACGGCGACCGGCACCTGGACGAACATCAGCCCGGTCGCGGAGGCCGACACCTACTACGGCTTCAGCGGCCTGACGGTGGACCGGCAGAAGCCCGGCACGGTGATGGCGACGGCGTACAGCTCGTGGTGGCCCGACACCCAGATCTTCCGGTCCACCGACAGCGGCGCGACCTGGACGAAGGCGTGGGACTACTCGTCGTACCCCAACCGCGCGAACCGCTACACGATGGACGTCTCCTCCTCCCCCTGGCTGACCTGGGGCGCGAACCCGTCGCCACCCGAACAGAGCCCGAAACTCGGGTGGATGACCGAGTCGCTGGAGATCGACCCGTTCAACTCGAATCGCATGATGTACGGGACGGGAGCGACGCTCTACGGCACGGAGAACCTCACGAACTGGGACTCCGGCGGGCAGTTCACCATCAAGCCGATGGTCCAGGGCCTGGAGGAGACGGCGGTCAACGACCTGGCGTCGCCGCCCTCGGGAGCCCCGCTGCTGAGCGCGCTCGGTGACGTCGGCGGTTTCCGGCACACGGACCTCACCAAGGTCCCGTCGATGATGTTCACGTCGCCGAACTTCACCACCACCACGAGTCTGGACTTCGCCGAGACGAACCCGAACACGGTCGTGCGGGTCGGCAATCTGGACTCGGGGCCGCACGTCGCGTTCTCGACGGACAACGGGGCCAACTGGTTCGCCGGGACCGACCCTTCGGGCGTCAGCGGTGGCGGGACGGTGGCCGCCGCCTCGGACGGCAGCCGGTTCGTGTGGAGCCCCGAGGGCGCGGGCGTGCAGTACACGACGGGCTTCGGTTCGTCCTGGTCGGCGTCGAGCGGTATCCCGGCCGGGGCGATCGTGGAGTCGGACCGGGTGGACGCGAAGACCTTCTACGGCTTCAAGTCCGGGAAGTTCTACATGAGCAAGGACGGCGGGGCGACCTTCGCGGCGTCCTCGGCCAGCGGCCTCCCGAGCGGTGACAGCGTGCGTTTCAAGGCGCTGCCGGGTGCGAAGGGCGACGTGTGGCTGGCCGGCGGGGCGAGCGACGGGGCGTACGGCCTGTGGCACTCGACGGACGGCGGCACGAGCTGGACGAGGCTCGCGAACGTCGACCAGGCCGACGCGATCGGCTTCGGGAAGGCGGCGACGGGGGCGTCGTACCAGACGCTGTACGCCAGCGCGAAGATCGGCGGAGTCCGTGGCATCTTCCGCTCCACCGACAAGGGCGCGAGCTGGACCCGCATCAACGACGACGCCCACCAGTGGGGTTGGACCGGCGCGGCGATCACGGGTGACCCCCGGGTCTACGGCCGGGTGTACGTCTCGACCAACGGCCGGGGGGTGATCTACGGCGACACGTCCGACACCGGCGGCGGAGGCGGCGGCACCGATCCGACGGACCCGCCGGATCCCACTCCCACGGGCGCCTGCACGGTGACGTACAAGATCACCAACCAGTGGTCGGGCGGCTTCCAGGCAGACGTCCAGCTGAGCAACACGGGTACGAGTGCCTGGTCCGGGTGGGCACTGGGCTGGACCTTCCCCGACGCCCAGACGGTCTCCCAGACCTGGAACGCCGAGGCCACCCAGTCGGGCTCGACCGTCACGGCGAAGAACGTCGGCTGGAACGCCAACGTGGCAGCGGGCTCCTCCGTCAGCTTCGGCTTCACGGGCAGTTGGTCGGGGACGAACGGGAAACCGACCGCGTTCAGGCTGGGCGACCAGAACTGCTCGGTGAGCTGAACCGGCCGCCGCTCCGCACGCGAAGAGGCCCCGCCAGGTGTCACCGGGCGGGGCCTCACCGTGTCTCCGTCAGGGGGTGTACACCGTCGGCCTGGGTGCCGTCGCCATCCCGTCGCCGATGAAGAAGCTCGGGTGCGGGGGCTGGTTGTAGGCGGTGTTCTGCCAGGCCAGGCCCGTGCGGTACATCGTGTCGTGGAGCAGGGTCGTGATCTTCGTCGTCGTCTCGTACGGCGTGGAGTAGACGCGGAGCGCCGTGTTGTCCGAGGTCGGCCACACGACCTCCTCGCGCCAGTCGCCGAGGATGTCGCCGGACAGGGACGGGGTCGCCTTGGTGCCGTTGTTGGAGTGGACCGACGCTCCGGTCAGGAGGCGGGTGTCGGACGAGGTGCCGTACTTGTCGATGTGGGTGCCGTCGAGGAGTTCACGGACCGTGTCACCGTCCCACCAGGACAGGAAGTTCACCGAGGACGGCTCGCGGCCCTTCGTGGCACCGCCCTCGTCGCGGATCGAGGTGTCGGAGGCCGACCAGACCTCGGCACCGTCGTTGCCGGCCCAGATGTCACCGGCCACTCCGCGGCCGTTGTCGCAGCACCCGGCCAGTTTCCAGTTCACCGTGCCGTTCGCGGGGTTGATGTACAGCTCCGCCGGCTGGGATGTCGACTCGGAGACCTTGAAGTACTCAAGACCGGCGTGGGAGGGGTCGAGGTCGCCGAGGTGCTGGGCGTCGCCGTGCCCGGTCCTGGTCGTCCACAGCCCGTTGCCGTTGTCGTCGACCGCCATCGCCCCGTAGACGATCTCGTCCTTGCCGTCACCGTCCACGTCCCCGACGGACAGGCTGTGCGAGCCCTGGCCGTCGTAGCCCTTGCCGCTGTTGGTCGAGGAGTTGGTGTCGAAGGTCCAGCGGCGCGTGAAGGCGCCGCCGCGCCAGTCCCAGGCGGCGACCACCGTGCGGGTGTAGTAGCCGCGGGCCATGATGAGCGAGGGGCGCGCCCCGTCCAGGTACGCCGTCCCCGCGAGGAAGCGGTCGACCCGGTTGCCGTACGAGTCGCCCCACGACGAGACCGTGCCGCGCGCCGGGACGTAGTCGACGCTCTGCATCGCCTTGCCGGTCTGGCCGTTGAACATGGTCAGGTACTCGGGGCCGGACAGTACATAGCCGCTGGAGTTGCGGTGGTCGGCCGACGAACTGCCGATCACCGCGCCCGTGCCGTCGACCGTGCCGTCCGCCGTCTTCATGGCGACCTCGGCCTTGCCGTCGCCGTCGTAGTCGTATGCCTGGAACTGTGTGTAGTGCGCGCCGGAACGGATGTTGCGGCCCAGGTCGATCCGCCACAGCCGGGTGCCGTCGAGCTTGACGCCGTCCAGGACGGTGTTGCCGGTGTAGCCGGACTGGGAGTTGTCCTTGGCGTTGGTCGGCTGCCACTTCAGGACGAAGTCCAGTGCCCCGTCGCCGTCGAGGTCGGCGACGGACGCGTCGTTGGCCTCGTAGGTGTAGGCGACGCCGTCCGGGGTCGTGCCGCCGGCCGGCGGGCTGATGGGAACGTCCTTGTAGCCGCTGCGGAGTTGGACCGCGTGGACCGAGTCCGCCTGCTCGACACCGCCGACGATCGCGCGGACCGTGTAGTCGGCCTCGGCGGGCGCGCCGGAGTGGAAGTAGTTGGTGGAGCCGGTGACGGGGGTCGAGTTGACCTTCGTGCCGGCACGGTAGACGTTGAAGGACACGTCGTTCGGGTCGGTGCCGAGCCAGCGCCAGCTGACCAGGTTGCCGCTGCTGGTGTGCACACTGACGACGCCCCGGTCGAGCTTCTCGACCTGGCGGGCGGTGGCGGCCTCGGCGGAGCCTGGGTTCAGGACAGTGAGTCCCGCGGCCACGAGGGCCGTCGCGGCGGTCACCGCCGGGAGGAGGGCGCGGCGTCTGCGGTGGGGGCGCGGGTGCGGGTGCTGCACGGGTGAACCTCCGAAGCTGTGGGGGCGGACGGGTTCCACCCACTCAGTCGCCGTACGCAGGAGCCGAGTTGCCGCATTTTTTGGCCAGTTCGGCATTGGCCATGGGCGCGCTCGACTCGATGGGGACCGCGAACACCCCGCGCCTCCTCGACGTGGGCTGAGGCACCGGGACCGGCCCGCGCAGGTTCGCCGCCGTCCGGCCACGGCCCTGACCGCGGGCGCCGACCTGACGTACGGCAGGGCCCGCATGGCCGCGGTACGGCTGCCCGGCGCGGTCGTGCTCGCCGACAACCGTGCGCCGCCGCTCCCCGTCGGTGTGCTCGACGCCGTCACCAGGGCGTGGCTGCTTCCACCTTGATGCGCCCGAGGGCTTCGACCTGGGCGCCTACGGCTGGACCCGCGCCGGCCTCCTCCTTGTCATGGTCGGGCACCGGCTCACTGGGCTCCGTGACCGGCGGCGAGCGCCTGCACCCGCTGCGCCAGCTCGAAGTCCTTCTCCGTGAGCGCGCCGCCCGCGCTGTGCGTGTGCACGGACAGCGCCACCGTGTTGTAGCCGAGGGTGAGGTCGGAGTGGTGGTCGAGCTCCTCCTGGACCTGGGCGACGTGGACGACCATCGCGGTCGCGGCGAAGTGGGTGCCGAGGCGGTACGAGCGGGTGAGGCGGCCGTCGTCGACGGACCAGCCCGGCAGTTCCGCGAGCCGGTCCTCGATCTCCTTCTGCGACAGGGGTGCGACGGGCATGACCTGGCTCCTTCCTGGGGGTCGTGGTGTCTTCAGCGTCCCACAACCGTGCCGCTGCGGCCCTGGTCAGGAGGGTTCCCGGCGGCCAGGAGGGTTCCCGGCGGCCAGCTGGGACATCTTCGGCGGCAAGGTCGTCGGGCGAGCGCGGCGATCCGGGCCCGGTTTTCGACCTGCCGGTCCCACTCGTGCGGCAGGCAGACGTCACCGTGCCGCAGAGGGGGCCGGTCGTGTCGCTGTCACCCGAGTGGTCGACCGACAGCAGCAGCGCGTGCTTGACGCTTCCGCCGGCCGGCGCGCTGTGGACACCGATGGCGAGCCCCTCCTCGGCGACCCGGCCCGCGCCGAGGGCGTCACCCGGCGCACCCCCGGCAGACGGCCCCGCACCCTGGCGCGGTCCCCCGCCACGCTCACCGTCGTCCAGGGCCCGGTCATGCGCCCGCTGCTCGGCTACGGTCGTACGCATGACCATTGTCCACTCCGCTGCAGCCGCCCCGTCCGACCGGGGCGTCGGTCCCCTCCTGCGCGCCTGGCGGGAGCAACGGCGGGTCAGTCAACTGGAGTTGGCGCTGCGGGCGGACTCAAGTGCCCGCCACATCAGCTTCGTCGAGACGGGTCGCTCCCGTCCGAGCGAGGAGATGGTGCTGCGGCTCGCCGAGCATCTGGAGGTGCCGGTGCGGGAGCGCAACGCGCTGCTGCTCGCGGCCGGTTACGCCCCGCGCTTCCCGGAGACCCCGCTGGACGACCCCGCGCTGGACGCCGTGCGCGAGGGGATCGAGCGGCTGATCCAGGGCTACGAGCCCTATCCGGCCCTGGTGTTCGACGCCGGGTATCACGTCGTGGCCGCGAACCGGGGCATCATGATGCTCCTCGAGGGTGTCCCGGAGTTTCTGCTCCAGCCACCGCTCAACACCATGCGGCTGACCCTGCACCCCGAGGGCCTCGCCCCGCGCATCCGCAATCTGCGGGAGTGGCGCGGCCATCTGCTGGAACAGATGCGGCGGCAGATCGCCCTGCGCCGGTCGGAGCGGCTGCGGGAGCTGTACGAGGAGGTCGCGGCCTATCCGGTGCCGGACCCGGAGGAGTTCGACGACGGCCAACCGCCCGAGCAGGTGCCCTACTTCGCGCTGCCGATGCGGATCGAGCACGAAGGGCGGACGCTGTCGTTCATCTCCTCCACGTCCACCTTCAACACCCCCATGGACGTGACCGTCGCCGAGCTGGCCATCGAGACGTTCCTTCCGGCCGACCCGGCGACGGTCAAGCACCTTCATTCACTGCTGCCCTGACAGGCTTTCAGCGCGGCGTACTGGAGCAGCGCGAACCCGCCGACGGTGACCGCCTGGAGCACCGTCCACACGGCACCGGCCGTGGTCGGCGACAGCCACAGTCCGAGGGCAACACAACTCAGGGCGGCCCACAGGAGGTTGGCCTCGACGACGGCACGCACGGGGAGGGCCGGCGGACGACCGCGCGAGGCGAGGACGCCCACGACGGCACCGTACGCCACGAGGAAGGCCCCGAGTCCGAGCAGCAGCCCCGAGTCGACGCCCAGGAACCGGCCGACCGGTCCGGACCCGAGGAGGTACACGAGACCGTTCGCACCGGTCACGACCGCGTCCAGGGCGAGGAAGCGGCGCAGCATGGTGTGCGGGTCCGAGGTCCGGGCGAGCGCGATGAGCTGGGTCGCGGACATGACGAATCACCCTCCGTCGAGGTCGGAAACGGGGAAGCGGACGGAGGGTTCCGGACCGGAGTGCGCCGGCCCGGAACCCCTGACATCCACCATCCCGCCGGCCCGCGCCCCGGTCGATTACGCGGGAGGTAAGGAAGGAACGGTCGTGAGCGGTGAGACCGGCACGGGAACATGGCACACTGCACGCAAGCTTCGACGCGTAGGGGAGGCGTGGCGTGAGTGAGCGGCGACCTGCGCCGACCGTGGGCCAGGTGGTGCTCGGCAGACGGCTTCAGGAACTGCGGGAGGCGGCCGGCCTCAAGCGCGAGGAGGCCGCGCAGGTACTGCGGGTGGCCCCCGCGACCGTACGGCGGATGGAAATGGCCGAGGTCGCCCTGAAGATCCCGTATGTCCAGGTGCTCCTGGAGACCTACGGCGTGCCCGAGGAGCAGGTCGAGGCCTTCGTCCAGCTGGCCGAGGAGGCGAACAGACCGGGCTGGTGGCAGCGGTTCCACGATGTGCTGCCCGAGTGGTTCAGCCTGTACGTGAGCCTGGAGGGCGCCGCCGGGATCATCCGCTCCTACGAGCCGCACTTCGTGCCCGGACTGCTCCAGACCGAGGCCTACGCGCGTGCCGTCATGGAGGCCGGGACCATCGCGCAGACGGGTCCTGAGGCGGTGGAGCGGCATGTGTCGCTGCGGATGGCCCGGCAGCGACTGCTGGAGCGCCCCAACCCGCCCCATCTGTGGGCGATCATGGACGAGACGGTGTTGCGCCGCCCGGTGAGCATCCGCTCCGAGGTGATGCGCGAACAGCTGGACAAACTCCTGGAGTTCGCCGAGCGCGACCGGGTCACGCTCCAGGTGTGCGAGTTCGAGGAGGGCCCGCACCCGGGGACGTACGCGCCCTTCTCACTGTTCCGCTTCACCGAGCCGGAGCTGCCCGACCTGGTCTTCACCGAGTACCTCACCGGTGCGCTGTATCTCGACTCCCGCCAGGAGGTCGCCACGCACCTGGAGGTCCTGGACCACATGTCGGCGCGGGCCGCGTCGGCCGAGCGCACGAAGAAGCTGCTGCGGGAGCGCCGCGAGGACTTCTGAGCGGGCGGCACGACCACACGGCAGGGACACCATGCCACCGTCGCAGGGGAGAAGACACCGCATGACCGGATCCGACGCCGCAGTCCCCGCCATGGACACCGGCCGGCCGCATCCGGCCCGGGTGTACGACTGGTGGCTGGGCGGCAAGGACAACTACCCGGTGGACGAGGAACTGGCCCGACGGATCCTCGCCGTGGACGGCACGGTGATGCGCGGGGCGCGGGCAAACCGCCGCTTCATGCACCGGGCGGTGCGGACGGTCGCCGAGGCCGGGATCCGCCAGTTCCTCGACATCGGCACCGGCATCCCGACCGAGCCCAACCTGCACCAGGTGGCGCAGGAGGTCGCCCCGGAGTCGAGGGTCGTGTACGCGGACAACGATCCGATCGTCCTCCGGCACGCGCAGGCCCTGCTGCACAGCGCCCCGGAGGGCGCCACGGACTACGTCCACGCCGACGTCCGCGATCCGGACACCATCCTGCGGCCGGCCGCCGAGACCCTGGACTTCGCCCAGCCGGTCGCGCTGTCCCTGGTGGCGCTCACCCACTACCTGAGCGACGAGGCGTACGGGCTGCTCGAGCGGTACGTCGCCGAGCTCGCCCCGGGCAGTTACGTGATCCTCTCCCAGGTCACGCCCGATCTGAGCCCCCAGGCGATAGAGAAGGCGGCCGAGCAGTTCCGCAGGAGCGGCACGGCCTTCCACCCCCGTTCGCTCGTCGAGTTCTCCCGCTTCTTCGGCGGTCTGGAGCTGCTCGGCCCCGGGGTGATCCCCGTGTCGGGCTGGCGTCCGGGCCCCGAGGACGTGGCGGCCCAGGCGGAGGGCATCGTGTCGGTGTACGCGGGGGTCGCGCGCAAGGTCTGACCCGTACGGGTGCCGTGAACGGGTGCGCTCCCGCGCCCCGCCCTACGTTCGAAGGAGCCGCGGACAAGGAAGGGAGCGCACGTGTGGAATGTGCGGTGCCGAGCGTGAACGCCGCCGGGCGGTCGCGGTCTCGACCACGCGGACGGGCCCGGCATGGGCGTGGACGGGTTGTTCGGGCAGGACTCGGGGCGCAGGCAGCTGCCGCCGGTGTCAGTGTCGGTGTCGGTGTCGGTGTCGGTGTCGGTGTCGGTGGAGAGCTTCCACGTGCTGCGCGGACGGCAGACCACGGACGACGCGGAGGAGGCGTGATGCCCTCGGACGCAGTGCTGTACCAGGCGGCGGCGCTCTGCCTGACGTATCCCGACGACGGGTTCCGCACACGCCTGCCGCTGCTGCGGGAAGCGGCCCCGCAGCTGCGGGAGTTCGTCGACCACGCGGCGCTGACGCCCGCGCAGGAGCTGGCGGCGCACTACGTCCGGGTCTTCGACTTCGACAACCGGCACAGTCTGTATCTGAGCTGGTGGCAGGACGGGAACACCCGGCGGCGCGGGATGTCGCTGCTCCGTTTCGAGGAGGTCTACCGGGCCGCCGGCCTGGAGTTCACCGGTGAGGAGCCGCCGGACTTCCTCCCCGCCGTGCTGGAGTGCGCGGCCCGCACCGGGGACCTCGGCCTGCTCACCGAGCACCGGGACGGCCTGGAGCAACTCCGTTCCCGGCTCACCGACTTCGGCACGCCGTACGCGACGGTCCTCGACGCGGTGTGCGCCACGCTGCCGACCGCCTGGACGCACGACTGACGGGATCTCAGGCGGCCCCGCCCTTCTGGTCCCTCTCGTCGTCCACGATCTCCGCGTCCACCACGCCCTCGTCCTCCTGGGGGGACGTGTGCGGGCCGGCGTCCTCCGTGGGTGTCTCCTGGGACGGCTGCGCCTGGGCGTACATCGCCTGGCCCATCTTCTGGCTGACGGAGGCGAGCTTCTCGACGCCGCCCCGGAGGGTGTTGGTGTCGGCGTTCTCCTCCAGAAGCCGTTTGAGTTCGGAGACGGCCGCCTCGACCTCCGTCTTGGTGTCGGCGGGGACCTTGTCGTCGTTGTCGCGTACGAACTTCTCGGTCTGGTAGACGAGTTGCTCGGCCTGGTTGCGGGTCTCGGCGGCCTCGCGGCGGTTGCGGTCCTCCTCCGCGTACTGCTCGGCCTCGCGCATCATGCGGTCGATGTCGTCCTTGGGGAGCGCCGACCCACCCGTCACGGTCATCTTCTGCTCGCGCCCGGTCGCGAGGTCCTTCGCCGAGACGTGCATGATCCCGTTCGCGTCGATGTCGAAGGCCACCTCGATCTGCGGGACGCCTCGGGGCGCCGGCGGCAGTCCGGTGAGGTCGAAGACGCCGAGCTTCTTGTTGTACGCGGCGATCTCGCGTTCGCCCTGGTAGACCTGGATGCCCACCGAGGGCTGGTTGTCGGTGGCGGTCGTGAAGATCTCCGAACGCCGGGTGGGGATCGTGGTGTTGCGTTCGATGAGCTTGGTCATGATGCCGCCCTTGGTCTCGATCCCCAGCGACAGCGGGGTCACGTCGAGCAGCAGCACGTCCTTCACGTCACCGCGGATGACACCCGCCTGGAGCGCCGCCCCGACCGCCACGACCTCGTCGGGGTTGACCCCCTTGTGCGGGTCCTTGCCGGTGAGCTCCTTGACCAGGTCGGTCACCGCGGGCATCCGCGTCGAGCCGCCGACGAGGATCACGTGGTCGACCGCGGAGAGCTTGATGCCCGCATCCTTGACCGCCTGGTGGAAGGGGGTCTTGCAGCGGTCGAGGAGATCGGCGGTGAGCTCCTGGAACTGGGCGCGGGTCAGCTTCTCGTCGAGGTGCAGGGGCCCGTCGGCGGAGGCGGTGATGTAGGGCAGGTTGATCGTGGTCTCGGAGGACGACGACAGCTCGATCTTCGCCTTCTCCGCGCCCTCGCGCAGCCGCTGCAGCGCCATCTTGTCCTTGCCGAGGTCGACGCCGTACTGCCCCTGGAACGTCTTCACCAGGTGCTCGACGACCCGCTGGTCCCAGTCGTCGCCGCCCAGGTGCGTGTCGCCGTTGGTCGCCTTGACCTCGATGACCCCGTCGCCGATCTCCAGCAGGGACACGTCGAAGGTGCCGCCGCCGAGGTCGAAGACGAGGACCGTCTGCTCCTCGCCCCGGTCGAGGCCGTACGCCAGCGCCGCCGCCGTGGGCTCGTTGATGATCCTTAGCACGTTGAGGCCGGCGATCTCCCCGGCCTCCTTGGTGGCCTGCCGCTGGGTGTCGTCGAAGTAGGCGGGCACCGTGATCACGGCGTCGGTGACGTCCTCGCCGAGATAGGACTCGGCGTCCCGCTTCAGCTTCTGCAGGACCCGCGCGGACAGCTCCTGCGCCCGGTACCGGGTGCCGTCGATGTCGCCCTGGTCCGGGAAGCGCCAGCTCCCGTCGCCCATGTGCCGCTTCACGGAGCGCGCGGTGCGCTCGACGTTGGTCACGGCCTGCCGCTTGGCGACCTCGCCCACCAGCACCTCGCCGTTCTTGGCGAAGGCCACGACCGACGGTGTGGTCCTGGCCCCCTCCGCGTTGGCGACCACCGTGGGTTCACCGCCCTCCAGTACGGCCACCACCGAGTTCGTGGTACCGAGATCGATCCCGACCGCACGTCCCATCGCTGTCCCCTTCCGCCCAGGGAGCGTCCCCGTACTCCAGCACAGAACTTGAGTGCCTTCCTGTCAATGGGACGGGTACCCCACGGAACGCTCTTCGCTCGGCTCCGCCCGCAGCGCGACGGCCCGCCGCGGCCGGTCGGTGATCAGGACGTCGACGCGCGGGTGGTCGAGAAACGTCCGCATCAGGGTGTCGTCGTTGACCGTCCAGACCATGGTGAACAGGTCGTGCCGGACCGCCTCACGCAGCACGTTGGCGCGGGCCAGCCGCTGGTGCACGGCCACCCCGCTCGCGCCGCAGGCGCGCACCCGGCGCATCGGCAGCAGCTCGCTGAGCCGGACGCCGGCCAGGCGGGACCGGGCGATCTCCTTGCCGTCCCGGCCCAGGGAAAGGGCCGTGCGGACCCGCGGGAAGGCCCGTGCGATGGCGGCGACGGAACGGTCCTCCAGGGTGGTGGCGACGAAGCCGTCCGCGCCGAGCAGGGCGACCGCCCGGTCGATCAGCTCGTGCTCGTAGCCGGCCTCCTTGAGGTCCAGGTGGCCGGCCATCCGGCCCGCGATCAGGGACATGACCTCGTCGACGACCGGCACGGGATATCCGGCGCGCTCGCTGAGCTCGGCATACCGGATCCCGGACAGCGGCGGTCCGTGCGGCCCCACCCGGGCGTCGTGGTGGACGACGAGGACCCCGTCCGCGGTGCGCCGGATGTCGAACTCGACGTACTCCGCCCCGGACCGCAGCGCGTCCTCGTAGGCCTCCCAGGTCGCGGCACCGGCACGCTCGGATCCGCCCCGGTGGGCGGAGACGGCGGGTCGTGGGGACATCGGCGGTCAGCTCCCGGCCGGTGGGTGCGGGGCGGCGGTCGGGGTGTCCGGGGTCAGCAGGGAGCCGGAGCGCCTGCCGGTGCGGATGATCCGGACGTATCCGATCACGGCGAGCACGAGAAAGGGGACCCAGGCCAGGAGGTACGCCGGGAGGTACCGCGGGTCGAAGATGGAGCGGTGGGAGTTCACGGTCGTGGCGTTGGCGCCGAAGAACGCGAGCAGCAGCGTCGGCGGCAGGGCGATCAGGGTGGCGATCGCGACCAGCACGGACACCGTACGGTCCCGGCGGTCGTCGCGCTCCGAGAGCTCGGCGTCCAGGGCCGCCGAGCGGGCACTGATCACCGAGGTCAGGCGCTCCACCATGCGGGCCGAGTTCTCCAGGCTGTCGCGGATGCCGAGCGCGTCCCGCAGGGAGGACTGGAAGGCCTCCATGACCATCTCCGGGATCAGCAGGCTGTCGACGTACGCCTCCACCCCGAAGGCCAGGTCCAGCTGGAGCTCGTTGACCCCCGCGGACAGCTGTGAGATCAGCGAGCGGACCTCGTACGGAGAGCTCGCCGAGGCCTGTTCGTTCGCCCGCATCGTCTCGAAGGCGGCCAGCCGTGTGCGCTGGAGGACGGCGAGCGCGGACACCATGCCGATGGCGACCAGGGTCAGGCCGTTCTCCACGTGCCGGGCCCAGCCGACGTGGACGGAGACACCGCGGCCGTGCGCGGAGAGCGTGGTGCCATGATTGCTGAGATGGGGCGGTTCCGCCGTGGCCATCCGGCCGCGGTACACGATCTCGTTCAGCACGGCCGACTGCCGGGCCGCGTCGACACCGAGCAGCTCCTCGCGCAACTCCCCGCCGGGGAAGACGAGTTGGTGGACGTTCTGACCGAAGGCGAGTGGCTCCCGGGGCGCGAGCCCTTGTCCCAGCACATCGAGCAGCGGCCGGCCGTCGAGTGTGATCAGGTCCCGGTCGAAGCAGGTGTCGGCGAGCCAGGCGGCGAGCGCGTCGGAGGGCGTGGGCCCGGCGAACTCGCAGTCCAGGACCAGGGTGATGTCACCGCGCGGGGCGGCGAGAACGGCGAACTCGGCCGACGCCAGGGCGAGTCCGCGGTCACCATGGGGCAGCCGCAGCTCCCCGGGCGCCACGTCCCGCACGAGCACCGGCACGGGAAGCACCGCCTCGCTGGACTTCAGGTGCAGGGCGAAGCGGCCGAAGTCGAACCGGTCGACGAGACTGCCGAGCGAGGGCACCCGCGGATCCAGGCTGCCGCTGAGGCTGAACAGCACCAGGGCGCGGGTGAGTTGACGGGCTCCGGAGTCGAGTTCCGCCCTGTCGCCCGCCGTTGTTCCCAGGGTCATCGCGTCCCTTCCCGCACCTGGACCTCCCGCCGGAGCCCGGCAGCGCGCAGACCGCCCCGGACGAGCGGTCTGCGCGACCTGGCGCCTTCGGGTTCAGGCGAGCTTGGCGTCCAGCGTGATCGGGACGGACTTCAGGGCCTGGCTGACGGGGCAGTTCGCCTTGGCGTCGTCCGCGGCGGCGGCGAAGCCCTCCTCGTCCAGGCCCGGCACGGTGCCCTCGACGGTGAGGTGGATGCCGGTGATGCCCTCTCCCGGCTGGAAGGAGACGTCGGCCGAGGTGACGAGCTTGGTGGGGGGGGTGCCCGCGCCGTTCAGGGCGTGCGACAGCGCCATGGAGAAGCAGCTGGAGTGCGCGGCGGCGATCAGCTCCTCGGGGCTGGTCTTGCCGTTCGCGTCCTGGGAGCGCGAGGCCCACGTGACCGGCTGTGCCTCGATGGCACCGGAGGAGTCGAAGTTGACGACACCGCTCCCCTCGAGGAGGTTGCCTTCCCAGACGGTGTGTGCGGAGCGCGTGGTAGCCACGGTCAGTCCTTTCGTGTGGTCCCGCTGACGGGGGATGCGGGATCCATCCGATCACACTACGGCTCAGCTCACGCGGAAGACCGGCCCCCGTGCGGTGAACGGCAGCCTGGCCCCCTGCGGGATCAGATAGGCGTGCTCGCGCCGGACCCGCAGCACATCGCACCAGCCGTCGGTGATCACCAGCACGGGCGCGCTCGCGGGAAAGTCGTCGGCGCGGTGCAGCAGGTCGATGCCGGGTTGCAGGACGGTGCCGCCGCGGCCGTGCACCCGGACCCGCTCGGCGATCTCGGTGACCGGGAGATAGCCGGCGTCGTGCGGGGCCGCGTCGCAGAACACGACCCGGGCGGCCGGTACGTCCCTGGCCTCGGCGTAGGAGGCGATCGCGCCGAGCGCCTTGCCCAGCAGGATGCGGTTCATCGAGCCGGAGGTGTCCAGGACCACGCCGAAGGTGCAGCGGGCGATCTCCTCGGGCGGGAAGTAACGGCCCGCGCGCGGGATGTCGGGGGTGGAGGACTGACGGCGCGAGGGGCGGGCGTAGGACCGCACGGGCTGCGGGCTGGGCACGAACTCGTCGAACCAGCGGGCCAGTCGCGCGTCCCAGGGCACCGGTGGGTGGCTGAGCGCGCGGATCTCCTCGACGAGGCCGCCGGGCAGGAACCCGCGCTCCTGCTGCTGGTGCAGGTCGAGGCCCTGGGCGAGACCCCGGTGGTAGAACTCGTCGAGGTCGACGTAGTCGCGGGGCGAGCCGAGCGGGCCGCCGAGGATGTCGCCGACGCCCTTGCCGCGGAGGGTGGCCAGCCGGCGCATGCGGCGCAGATCGCCGGCGATGCGGTCGTAGACCTCCTCGGAGGAGAGGCCGGTGAGCTCGGGGTCGTACAGCAGGCCCTCGGGCATGGTGCCGATCCGCATCTCGTTCAGCCAGCCGTTGATGACGTAGTCGCAGGCGATGTTGAAGAGGTAGGGGTCGCGGGTGCCGCAGCGGTCGCCGTGGCGCAGGGCGGCGTGCAGCATCTCGTGGGCGAGGATGAACCGCCATTCCTCGTCGTCGAAGCGGCGCAGGGGGTTGATGTAGATCTCGGCGGCCTCGGCGTCCACGGCGGCGATGGCGATGCCGTGGGCGCGGGCGAGTTCGGCGTCGGCGACCAGCTTGATGCCGGCCGCGATGCCACCGAGCAGCGGGTAGGAGGAGACGAACCAGCTCAGGGCCCGCTGCCAGGGGCGCAGCGCGGGCGCCTCGCCGTCGAGGGAGTCGCGGCGGCCGCCCGCCATGTCCATCGCCGCAGACACGGTCCGGGTCAGGGCGGTGGCGAACGCCAGCTGCCAGTCCACGGGCTGGCGCCAGCCCGCCCAGGGCAGCAGCAGCTGATCGGGCTCGGGACCCGCCGTGCCGCAGTGTTCGTAGACGGCCGGGATGCCGTCGCGGCGCCAGCGGGCGGCGAGCTGCTCCTCGTCGCCGTCGGGGTAGGAGGCGGGCAGGTGCTCGGGGGTCTTGCCGACGGTGAAGTCGAGCAGGAAGCGGTTGACGACGACACAGCGGGCGGCGAGGTCGAAACGGTCGGGCTGGGTGCGTGCGCCCTTGACCGCCGGGACGTGTCCGAAGCCGAGGTGGAGGACGGCGTGGGCGAGCGCCCAGGCCCAGGCGGCGGGCTCGGCGAGCCGGTCGGGGTGGGCGTGCAGATCGCCGTCGGAGTCGACGACCACCAGCCCGTCCCGGGGTGCGTGACGGCACTCCTCCTGGCGGCAGACGTCGAACTCGACGGCCGCGAGGGCGGGGTTGCCCTTGAGCAGCCGCATTCCCTCGGCGAACGCCTCACCGGCGAGGTCCCGTTTCTTCTTCTTCACGGGACTGCGGCTCACCGCCGCGCCTCCACGAGGCGCGGCATGTCCCGGGCCGCCTCGACGAGGAACCAGGAGGGCAGCACGGGGTTGCCGTCGGCGTCGGAGGCGATGACGGTCTGGGCGACCTCCACGGAGATCTCTGCGAGCTGCACCAGCAGCGACTTGGCGCGGTACGCGGTCTGGCGGCCGTTCGCCGACATGTGCTCCTTGCTGACCGGGAGTTCCTTGACCAGGCGGCCGCGGAAGGACTCGGCGAGGTAGTAGAGCAGGTCGCGGTCCTCCAGGCGGTTCGGCCAGCCGGCGTCCCCCTTGATGATCGCCTCGATGCCGAACCGGCTGCGCACGATCTTGACGTACCCGCAGAACGCGGTCGCGTGCCGGGGCGTCAGGGTGCCGTGCGCCAGCACCTTCAGGGTCTCCTCGTCGAGGTCCCGGCCGAAGGAGTGCAGCGCGTCGGAGAGCATGTGCCAGGAGCGGGGCGTGGAGAAGGGTTCCTCGGTCTTCGGCGGCTTGGACCACAGGTGGTCGGGCCGGTCGGTGAGGTGGTCGAGGATCCAGGGGTGGATGCCGTTGCCCGCGGCCCAGGCCAGCCAGTCCTTCGCGGACGCCTCCAGGTGCACATGGGTGAGGCGATTGACGAGGGCCGAGGCGATGGGCCGGGCCAGCGCGTTGTCGGTGGCCCGGTTCCCGGCACCGATGACGATGGAGCCCTTGGGGAGTTCGTAGTCCCCGATACGGCGGTCCAGGATCAGGGAGTAGAACGCCTTCTGCACATCCGGGGTGGCCGCGTTCAGCTCGTCCAGGAACAGACAGTACGGCTCGTCGCGCGCGATGGACTGCGGCGGGCAGAACACCGACCGCCCGTCCCGGATCTGCGGCACCCCGATCAGGTCCTCGGGGGCGAGCTGCGTACCGATCAGGCTCACGCACTCCAGCCCCAGCGACGCGGCGAACTCCCTGACCAGGGAGGACTTCCCGATCCCGGGCGCACCCCAGACGAAGACGGGCCGCACGGTGGCGAGGCCGAGGAGGAGCTCGGGTATCCGGGAGGGGGAAACGGTGACGGCAGCCTGCAAAGCGGTGGCTCCAGGGGGTGTTCGAGGGAGGGGCGACTCGAACAGTGTCCGCGCCGGGCGAAACTGACGCAGCTGATTTATTCAGGCCCAGTGATGCGCCCTCAGGGGGGCGGGGCTGTATCGATGTGCGGCTCCGCCGCGTGGGCGCGACCGGCCCCCACCGGCCCGCAGCCGGACGGCTACGCGGCTTTCTCCTCTCGCGCGGTCAACGGCACTTGAGGACCCCCCGCTTCGTCGAGCCAGCGCCGCAGCACCTGATGAACCCGCTCCGCCCCGACCAGTCCCTCGGGCGGCGCCGACAGGGCGAGCGGCGACAGCAGGAACGGCTTGGCCTGCGCGCCGCCCAGACCGCCGTGCGACCCGATCTGCTCCTCGAAGGCCAGCACCTCCCCCTCCGCCGGGTCGTACCAGGAGTTGACCATGATGTCGGCGGTGTGCGGAAAGGAGTGCGTGCGGCGTACGGCCTCCACCGCGCCGGGCCCGAAGTCGGCCAACGGCCCCGGATTCTCGTCCAGTTGGTCCAGCGGGATCTCGGTGCCGAACGGTCCGAGGACCACCCCGCCGTGCTCCTCGCTGCGCACCAGGAGGAAGCCGATGCCGGGATGGTTGGCGAGGGTGGTCAGCAGGGCCGGGTGGCGCGCGTCCAGCTCCTCCTTGGTCATCCGGTGGTGCACGTCCGGGAAGGAGACCAGCCCGAGATTGCCGGAGGCCAGCACGATCGGCTCGGAGCCGCGGGCGGGCCGGTACTCCTCGCGCCCCTCCTTGCCGGGTCGGCGCAGCGCGGCACGGACGGCGGCGCGGGCCTCGGCCCCGCTGTGGGTGCGCTCGGCCTTGCGTGACACGGGCAGCCCGCAGCCGGCCCGGACCAGGTCGCCGAGGGTGAGCCCGTAGCGGGTGCGGAAGGTCTCGCCGGGGCTCTGCCCGTGGTCGGAGAGGACGACGATCCGGTACGGGCGCGGGGCGTGCTCGGCGACGTTCTCGATGAGGGCGAGCGAGCGGTCCAGGCGCTCCAGGACCTTCGCTGCGTCCCGGCCGGTCGGCCCGGAGTGGTGGGCGACCTCGTCGTAGGCGACGAGGTCGGCGTAGACGGCCGTGCGGCCCGCGAGCATGTCGCCCATGACGGCGGCGACCACGACGTCCCGTTCGACGACGGTGGCGAAGGCGCGGACCAGGGGGTACAGGCCGCCGCGTCCCACCCGGGGGCGCTCCTTGCGGGCCCGGGCGCGGGTCGACTGGCCGATCTCGCGGCCGACCTCGGCGAAGAAGGACAGGGCGGTGCGCACGGCGTTGGCGGGGTCCGAGAAGTAGGCGAAGTAGCCGGCCCGGGAGCGGGTCTCGCGGCTGCGGCGGCGGGTGGCGATGGACAGGACGAGGGCCTGTTCCTCGGCGCCGCCGGAGAAGAGGTTGCCGCGGCTGGCGCCGTCGACGGCGAGCAGTCCGGCGTGGCCCGCCTGTGCCACGGCCCGGTGCTGGAGTTCGACGGCGCTGGTCGGGCGGTTGCAGACCATCACCTCACCG
Organism: Streptomyces sp. NPDC005303; assembly: GCF_040607335.1. Lineage (NCBI taxonomy): Bacteria > Bacillati > Actinomycetota > Actinomycetes > Kitasatosporales > Streptomycetaceae > Streptomyces > Streptomyces sp. NPDC005303. Next base: position 59,615 of record NZ_JBEXGM010000013.1, read on the forward strand.
CGGTCCTTCTCGTACCAGCGGAAGGCGGGGACGTCGTGGTTGCTGCCGTGCAGGATGCCGAGCTGGCTGGCGCCGGTCTGGCTGGACCAGTCGGTGCGCCAGGAGGTGAGCCGGTGGGTGGGACGCAGGGCGCGGCCGGGGGTGTCGTTGTGGCCGATCCACCGGGCGATCGTGGGCATCAGGCCCCGGCCGACCGCGGCCAGCAGGACGTCGTGGCCGACGCCGTCGAGCTGGAGGAAGACCGTGCCGGGGGTGGCCGGGCCCGCGGGGCCGCCTCTGCGGCGGCGGTCGGCGAGACGGTACAGGCGGCGGCGGTAGGCGTCGTCGTCGCGTACCGCGAGGGCACCGCCGGTGGCGGAGGCGACGGCGGACATCACGGCGGCGACCACGACCGCGGTCTCCGGGGCGGCGTCGCCACGCTCGGCGGGGTTCAGGCGCAGGGCGAGCAGCAGCAGCGCCCCGTTGAGGAAGAAGACGAGGAGCCCGAGCACGAGTGTCGGTACGAGCAGGAACAGCCGTACGAGCAGCGGCCACACGACGGCCGACAGCACACCGAAGGCACCGGCGCCGAACGCCGCCGTGACGGCGATCCGGGTCGCGCTGTCACCGGTCGGGGACTGCAGCCGGAAGTCCGGCAGGATACCGGCCAGCACCAGCATGGTCAGGGTCGAGACGACCCATACCGTGATGCTCCGCCCGACCTGACTGGCCACCCTTCGCCAACGCCCCGCACCCACGCCCCGCACACCTCACGTCCTGGCCCGTCGTCGGTGCGGGCGCTGGGACCAGCGTGTCATACGGGTCGGACAGTCAGCGTCCGTCGTATCCCGCCGTAGGCATCGACAGCCTGCGGTGCACGCTGGCCTTCATCTGGGCGTCGTAGAGGGGTTCCGCGAAGCCGACCGTCTCGACCCGCACCCCGCGGCGGGCGCATTCGGCGGTGAACTCCTCCACGGAGGACAAGGCGCTCTCCAGGACCCGGCGGCTGGGGGCCACGAAGAGGTCCCGCCCCGCGCGCACCCCGTCCCAGAGCACGCAGTGGTCGGCGCGCAGGCCCCGCACCAGCAGTTCCCGCCGCACGGTGTACCCCCGCTCCGCGGCCCAGCGCGCGCACATCGCGTGCTGGCTGCGGGAGTCCACCAGGAAGGGATCGGCGTCCAGTTCCTCGAGCGGCGTCAGACTCGCGATCGCCGTGACATGGACCGCTCCCATGGTGTCCCCCTCACCTCCGGGTTTCGCCGCCGACCATACTCCAGCCCGTAGGCTTCGGGGAGTCGCGCGAAGGAGGCAAAGAGGTGCCGGTGGAGATCACCTGGTGGGGCCACGCCACCTGCACGGTCACGGATTCGGACGTACGTGTGCTCACCGACCCTCTGTTCACCCGCCGGCTCGCGCATCTGCGCCGGCGCCGCGGGGCGGTACCCCCGCCGGAGGCCCGGCGCGCGGAGGTGGTCCTGGTGTCTCATCTGCACGCCGACCACCTGCACGTTCCCTCGCTGGCGCGGCTGGAGCCGGGCACGCGCCTGTTCGTGCCCCGGGGTGCACCACGCCAGGTGCCGGGGCTGCGCCGGCTCACCCACCTGCGGGTGGACGAGGTGGCGCCCGGCGACGAGCGACGCGTCGGCGACCTGCTGATACGCGCGGTGCCCGCATGGCACGACGGGCGGCGGCTGCCGCTCGGGCCGCACCGCTCCCCCGCGCTCGGTTACGTCGTCGAGGGCTCGGCGCGGACGTACTTCGCCGGGGACACCGGGCTGTTCGACGACATGGCCAAGGAGGTCGGCCCGGTCGACGTGGCGCTGTTGCCGGTCGGCGGGTGGGGGCCGTATCTCGGGGAGGGGCACCTCGACGCGGGGCGGGCGGCCCAGGCGCTGGCCCGGCTGGGGCCGCGCAGTGCGGTGCCGGTGCACTACGGGACGTACTGGCCGATCGGCATGGACGCGGTACGGCCACATGAGTTCCATGCTCCGGGCGCCGAGTTCGCGCGGCTGGCGGCTCGGTTCGCGCCCGGCGTGGACGTGCACCGGTTGGAGCACGGGGAGAGTGTGCGGCTGGAGGTCGCGCGGTGACGTGGCTCGCGGCCGCCACCACGGGGGCGACGCCCGGTGCCGCCGGGCAGGCGATCGGGTACCCGACGTTGTTCCTGCTGGTGTTTCTGGGGGCGCTGATACCGGTGGTGCCCACGGGGGCGCTGGTGAGTTCGGCGGCCGTCGTGGCGTTTCATCAGGCGGCGCCTCTCTCGATGCTGTACGTGTTCGTCACGGCCGCCACCGCCGCGTTCCTCGGGGACATCGCCCTGTACTGGCTGGGGCGGCGTGGGATGAAGTCGAAGAACGGGTCGCGGTGGCTGGAGGCGCTTCGGTCGCGGGCGCCGGAGGAGCGGCTCTCGCAGGCACAGGGGAAGCTGGCCGACCACGGGGTGGCCGTCCTCGTGCTGTCCCGGCTGGTGCCGGCGGGGCGGATTCCGGTGATGCTGGCCTGCCTCATGGCCGAGTGGCCCTTGCGGCGGTTCGTGCGGGGGAATCTGCCGGCCTGTCTGGCGTGGGCCGTGACGTATCAGCTGATCGGGATCCTGGGCGGGTCCTTGTTCAAGGAGCCCTGGGAGGGTGTGCTGGCGGCGGTCGCGCTGACCGTGGCGATCAGCGCAGCGCCGACGGTGTGGAAGCGGGTCCGCTCCACCGGGTGAGGGCTCGTCAGTCCAGCACCCTGGAGCCTCCCACCGGCAGGTCCCACAGGTCCTCGCGAGCCAGGCCCGCCTTCTCCCAGGCCGCCCGCACCCTCGTCAGGGGTTCCAGTACCGGCTCCGCCGACAGCACGAACGTCGCCCAGTGCATGGGGGCCATGCGGCGGGCGCCGAGGTCCTGGGCCGCTCGCACCGCGTCCTCCGGGTCGCAGTGGACGTCGCTGAGCCACCAGCGGGGGTCGTAGGCGCCGATGGGCAGGAGGGCGAGGTCGATGCCGGGGTAGCGGTGGCCGATGCGGGAGAACCAGTGGCCGTAGCCCGTGTCGCCGGCGAAGTAGACGCGCCGGCCGTCTCGGGCCGTGAGGACCCAGCCGCCCCACAGGGTGCGGCAGGTGTCGGTGAGGGAGCGCTTGGACCAGTGGTGGGCGGGGACGAAGTCGAAGCGGACGCCGTCCAGTTCGGCCGCCTCCCACCAGTCGAGTTCGGTCACCGCGGTGAAGCGGCGGCGGTGGAACCAGCGGGCGAGTCCGGCCGGGACGAAGACCGGGGTGTCGCGCGGCAGGCGGCGCAGGGTCGGGGCGTCCAAGTGGTCGTAGTGGTTGTGGCTGATGACGACCGCGTCGACGCGCGGCAGGGCGTCCCAGTCGATGCCGACCGGGGTGATGCGGGCCGGGGTGCCGAGGATGCGACGGGACCAGACGGGGTCGGTCAGGACGGTCAGGCCGCCGATCCGCACCACCCAACTGGCGTGTCCCGCCCAGGAGACGGCGACCGTGCGGACGTCGACGGCGGGGAGCGGGCCGGGCGCGTAGGGCAGCCTCGGGATGTCGGCGAGACCCTCGGGTCCTGGCCGTACGGCGCCCTCGCGGGCGAAGCGGGCCATGGCCTTCAGGCCGGGCAGCGGGGCGGTCAGACGGTCGTGGAAGGACTTCGGCCACACTCTGCGCTCCCCCAGCGGGCGGGGTTCGGCGAGCGGCGGGGACGGCGGCGCGAAGGAGGAGGGGGCCAAGGGCTCGTCGGCCACTCGCATGCTGGTGGTCGACTCGGACTGCTGCGTCATCGAGGAGGCTCCCATCGCTGAGCGTCGTCGCGGAGTTCGTCGAAGACCGACTCCAGGGTGTTCAACGCGCGTTGCACGTGTGGCAGTTCCAACGGCGCGGGTGAGGTGAGGCATTCCGCGCGTTCCTCGTCCGAGCCGCCGAGCAGGGGGCCGGTGGACAGCCGTACGCGCAGCGCGCCGAGGTCGTCGCCGAAGCGGTGGCCGCCGGGTGCGGGCATGCCGAGCCGGGCGGTGAGGAAGTCCTCCAGGTCCTGGGCGTCGCCGACGCCCCGCGCGGCGAGCGCGGGGCGCAGCGGGCCGAGGTCGACGTACAGGTGGCGGCCGGCCCGCGGGGGCCTGCAGAGCGCGCCCGCGCCGACGACCACGGAGTGCGCGGCGGCGGCCACGCGCGCGTGGAGGTGTCCTACGGCGGTGCGGCGGACGGTGACCGGTTCGGGCTCGGTGAGGGCGTGGGCGGCTGCCGCGGCGACGGGGGCGGCGATGTGGGCGCCGAGGGCGGTCAGGATGTCCAGCACGCGGGCGCGGAGACCCTCGCCGCTGCCGTTCGGGGGGAAACGGGCGAAGGCGGCGGGCCAGCCGGTCGGGAGCAGGCTGCCGGCCAAGTCGGTGACGACGGTGACCCGGTCGGGCAGCATCTCGGCCGGGCTGAACAGGACCGTCTCGTGCGGGGCGTGCACGGTGTCGCGCCAGGTCTCGTCGCTGACCAGGTGCAGGCCCTCCCCCGCGGCGGCCTCGACGGTCTCGTGCAGCACCTCGGGCGGGGCGACGGTGGCGGTGGGATCGTCGGCGACGGACAGCACCAGCAGTCGCGGGTCACCGCCCTCGGCGCGCACCCGGCGCACGGTCTCCAGGAGGGCGTACGGATCCGGGACACCGCCGCACTCAGCTGGTGTCGCCACATGGAAGACGCGTCGGCCCAGCAGGCGCGCGTCCGGCACCCACCAGGCGGCACAGGGGCGGGGCACCAGGACGTCACCGCCGAGCGCGGCGGTCAGGGCGAGCAGGAGGGCCGGGGCGCCGGGGGCGGCGGCCACGTGGTCGGGGTCGGCGGGCAGGCCACGCCGGGCCGCGTAGGCGCCGGCGGCCTCCAGGAGCGAGGGGCCGCCACCGACCGGCTCGGCGCGGGGGCGGGCGGCCGCGGCGGCGAGGACGGCGGTGAGCTCGGGCAGTACGGGCAGCCCGTCGTCGGGCAGCGGAGGGCCGTAGCGGACGGGGCCGTGGCCCTCCGGGTCGGTCCGCATGGTCACCTCCACCTCCGTAAGGCGCTGTCCGGTGGTCGGTCCGGTCCGCCGTATCGTCCCCTCGCGCCGGAGGGTGCTCCTCGCGCTCCGAGTACCCACGGAGCCGCCTGCCCATGGGCGGGGCGCGGGTTGCTCCTCTCACACGGACCTGAGGTTTCGATCTCAGGAGTCCGTCGCGGGGGCCTTGCGGCGCAACCGGTACACGGCGCCCGCGGCGGCACCCGCGATCAGCACTCCGCCGGTGACCAGGGCGGGCACGGAGTCGGTGAAGGAGCCGCCCTGACCGGCGTGGACGGGGCTCTGGATGACGGCGGGGGCGCAGCTGTCGGTGCGCGGCTCGGTCGGCGGCTCGGTGGTGTGCGGTTCCGTGGTGTGCGGTTCCGTGGTGTGCGGTGCGGTGCGCGGTTCGGTCCATGGCTCGGTGTGCGGCTCGGTGCACGGGCGGTGGCTGCTGTCGGTGGCGGGACCGCGGGTGACGGTGAAGGTGGCGCTCCAGGCCTTGCCCGGTGCGCGGTCCGCGGTCGGGCAGGTGCCGTCGACGGTCCACGCGGAGTCCGGGCCGACACCGTCGGCACCGTCCTCGAGTTCCTGGTCGGCGGCGATGCGGGCGGTGCCGCTGTAGGCGGGTCCGGAGACCTGGTCGTCGTTGCCGGGCACCAGCTGCAGTCGTACGGTCTGCGACTCGAAGGCCTCCGAGGTGGCGTCGACGGTGGCGGGCGGCGTCCCGGTGCCGGGGTCGCAGGAGACGGACACGGTGACACTGCCGCCCGGCTGCACACTGGTCGGGCTGACCTCCGCGGCCGGTTCGGCGAAGGCGCTCGGCGCGGCGGCACCCAGGGAGATGCCGAGCGCGGGGAGGACGACGGACAGGGCCCGGAGACGGGCGGTGCGGCGCATGGGGTGGACTCCTTCGGCCGACGGCTGCGGGGCCCGTCGTCGGGCGTCGGGGTCACGACGACTGGACCGGGGGCACGACGGTCGCACCCACGGTCATCACAGCTCGGCCCTCCCCGTCCCGCGCGCGGCCGAAGGCCATTGGCGGGACGGGGAGGGCCGAGTGGGTGACGCGGGGCCGCAGAAGGTCGGCGCGACGCCGTCAGCCGACGGCGTCGCGCAGGATCTGCTCCCGCAGCCGTCCGCAGCAGCGGCTGATCAGCCGGGAGACATGCATCTGGGAGATGCCCAGCTGCTCGGCGATCCGGCTCTGGGTCATGTCACCGAAGAAGCGCATGTAGAGGATGGCGCGCTCCCGCTCGGGCAGCGCGGCCAGCCGGGGCTTGACGGACTCGCGGTCGACGACCGTGTCCAGTGCGGGATCGAGGGAGCCGAGGGCGTCGGCGAGCGAGTAGCCGTCCTCGCTGCCGGGCAGTTCGGCGTCGAGGGAGAGGGCGGTGAAGCTCTCCAGGGCCCCGAGGCCCACCAGGGCGTCCTCCTCGTTCATGTTCGCGTGCTCGGCGATCTCGGCGACGGTGGGCCTGCGTCCCGGGATGGTCTGAGCGAGGTCCTGGGAGGCGAGGCGGACACGGTTGCGCAGGTCCTGGACCCGGCGCGGCACGTGCAGGGTCCACATGTGGTCGCGGAAGTGCCGCTTGATCTCGCCGGTGATGGTGGGGACGGCGTAGCTCTCGAAGGCGCTGCCACGGGCGGGGTCGTAGCGGTCCACGGCCTTGACCAGGCCGAGGGCGGCGACCTGGCGCAGGTCGTCGAAGCTCTCGCCGCGACTGCGGAAGCGTCCGGCGAGCCGGTCGGCCATGGGCAGCCAGGCCTCGACGACCTGTCCGCGCAGGGTGTCGCGTTCGGGTCCCGGGGGCAGCTCGGCGAGCCTGCGGAAGGCTTCGGCCGTGTCGGGTGCGTCGTCGTGCGGGTGGTGCTTCGCGCTCACTTGAGTGGGCATCTGCGTCGCAACTCCCTAGATGGTGCTCTGGGGTGGACGATCGGGCGTGGGAAGCGCGTCCGCGTGCGAACAGGCGCGGCCGTGGCGGCCGATCGCCGCTTCCACGGACGTGCCTCCGGTCTGAAGCACTGTGAGTGCGCCTGCCCCCCGCCCTCCGGGCCAAACACCGGGGCAGGTTTTCGGAAGGCGGCCACGAACGCCGGACACCCCGCCGCCGCGGTCAACCTCGGCAACCTGCTCGCCGACGCCGGCAGGGCCGAGGAAACCGAGCAGGCGTACCGCCAAGCCCTGGACGCCGGACGCCCCGACGCCGCGGTCGACCTAGGTGTCCTGCTCGCCGAACTCGGGGGAACCGACGGGGTTTGGCGGCAACCCGACTACAACCCCTACCTACACCCTGGCCCTCAGCGTTGACGGGTCACGCCTCGTCTTCCTCGGTTCGGGCGGCGTCGGCGAGTGCGCGGTAGAGGGTGGAGCGGCCCACACCGAGATCCCTGGCGATGGTGGTGACGGACTGCGGCTGCCGGCGGAGCGGGCGGGACCGCGTGACGGCCAGGACTTCATCGTCGACGGCGCGCGGGCGGCCTCCGAAACGGCCCCTGGCCGTGGCGGTCTCCACCCCGTCAGGGGTGCGGTCTCTGATGAATTCGCGTTCTGCCTCGGCGAACGCCGCGAACGTGGCGAACACGATCTTCCCGGCTCCGTGCGGGTCGTAGAGGCCGGCGAGGGGGCCTTGGCGGATCTCCAGCCGGTTGCCCCGGTGCTCGATGTCCTGTGCGGACGTGATCAGCTCGAGCGTGTTGGGGCCGAGCCGTCGAGCATGGTCACGGTCAGGATGTCGTCGGTCCTCAAGGCGGCCAAGGCAGCCAAGGCGGCTGAGAACTTGGAGCGCTCTCGACGAGGTCACCGAACGCAGGCTGCTGACCAGGAACCTGCGGACTGTCAACGCCCTGACGGGCCCGACGTTCCTCGAGCCGGTGATCGCCGGTGTGACCGCGGGCTCAAAGGGGCGGGCACAGTGTCGCCGGTCGGGCGCCTGTCCATGGGCGGGTGGGGCTGCCGCACGGACAGGCGTGACCGTGAGTCTCACGCCGCTTCGACGAAGGGGTAGTCGGTGTAGCCCTCGGCGCCCGGCCCGTAGAACAGTTCCGGCCGCGGCTCGTTCTCCGGGTGGCCACCCTGCCAGCGCTCGACCAGGTCGGGGTTGGCGATGAGGGCCCGGCCCACGACCACGGCGTCGGCGTGGTCGGCCTCGATCTGCTGGAGCGCCTGCTCGCGGGTGGTCTGCCCCCCGAAGGGGCCGCTGTTGACGATCAGCTTGCCGTCGAAGCGCCGCCGCAGCTCCTGTACCAGGTCGCCGCCCGGCTCGGCGTGCAGGATGGAGAGGTAGGCCAGGCCCAGCGGGCGCAACTGGTCGAGCAGGGTGCCGTAGGTGGCCAGGACGTCGTCCCGGTCGGTCTCGAAGACGTCCCCGAGGTCGACCTCCGGCGAGATCCGCAGCCCGACCCGCTCGGCACCGACGGCCTCGGCGACCGCCGTGACGACCTCGACGACGAAGCGGGCGCGGTTCTGCGGCGAGCCGCCGTATCCATCGGTGCGCTGGTTGGCCGCCGGGGAGAGGAACTCCTGGAGCAGGTAGCCGTTGGCGCCGTGGATCTCCACACCGTCCGCTCCCGCCTCGATGGCCCGGCGGGCCGCGGTGACGAAGTCCTCCAGGGCTGCCCGGATCTCCGCGGTGGTCATCGCTTCCGGTACGGGGTAGGGCTGCTCGCCCTTCTCGGTGAACGTCTTGTTGTCGATGGCGATCGCGCTGGGGGCGAGGATGCGACGGCCGCCGTTGATGTCGGGGTGGGTGCCGCGGCCGGCGTGCATGATCTGCAGGACGATGCGGCCGCCCTCTGCGTGCACTGCCTCGAACACCCGCTGCCAGCCGGCCGCCTGCTCGTCGGTGGCGATGCCCGGCTCACCGACGTACCCCTGCGACGCGTGGTCGGGGTAGGTGCCCTCGGTGATGATCATCCCGACGCTCGCCCGCTGCCGGTAGTACTCGACCATGAGGTCCCCGGGGATGCCGGAGGAACCGGCCCGGACCCGGGTCAGCGGTGCCATGACGATGCGGTTGGCGAGCTCGATCTTCCCGAGAGAGACGGGGGAGAAAAGTGATGGAACGGGTGAAACTTCTGAAGTGTTGACAGGCATGGGTTTCTTTCTTTCTACAATACGGAGGAAAACGGGATGAAGGTCTGCGACGCAGGAGGTCCACGCTGTCCCGGAGGAGGCGCGGATACGGTCCTCGGGCAGGCGAGGGCCCGCTGACGGTGACGCGGCTCCAGGACCGTGACCGGAAAGCGAGGGGGTGTTGGCGGCGAACGCGGTGAGAGCCGCATGCCGTCGGCGTCGGCGTCGGTGCCTGTGTCGACGCCGGTCAAGCGCAACTGCCTGCCGGAGTACGGGCGTTCGCTCCTTGCGCACGATCGGCAGCCGGCCAGGTGACGAAGTCAGGTGTGCCGCCGCAGTCGGTACGGATCGGTGTCTGCAGCGATCCTCATCCTCACCGGCCTGAGGCACTTCCGCCGGCCGATCGCCCATCGGGCAGCCTGCTTCACGAAAGCGCGGGGCTAGCTGAGCGGGACGTCCGCGACACCCTTGAGGTGACTGAACGTTTCGAGGGAGTACCGGCCGTGGTACCGGCCCATGCCGCTTTCACCGACGCCTCCGAAAGGCAGGCCGGGCATGAGCAGTTGCATCACCGGCTGGCCCCAGGCGACGCCGCCGGAGGACGTCTCGTTCACCAGGCGCGACTTGACGGCCTCGGACGTGGTGAAGGCGTAGAGGGCGAGTGGCTTGTCGCGTTCGTTGATGAAGGCGATGGCGGCATCGAGGTCGTCGACTTCGACGACGGGGAGGATCGGACCGAAGATCTCCTCCTGCATGACCGGCGATGCGGGGTCGACATCGGTGAGCACCGTCGGTGCGATGAACAGGTCGTCACGGTCGTGCCGGCCTCCCACCGCCGCCCGGCCGGAGTCCAGCAGACGGGTCAGCCGGTCGAAGTGCCGCTCGTTGATGATCCGGCCGAAGTCGGCCGAGGACTGCGGGGTGGAGCCGAACTGGGCGTCGACCGCCGCGCGGAGGGCGGGGACGAGTTCGGCGGCGGTGGCAGGGTCAGCCAGAACGTAGTCGGGGGCTATGCACTGCTGCCCCGCGTTGCCGAACTTGGCGCCGACCAGCCGCTTGGCGGTCTCGTCCACGTCGGCGTCGGGCGCCACGAAGACCGGTGACTTGCCTCCGAGTTCGAGGGTGACGGGGGTGAGGTTCTTGGCGGCTGCGGCCATGACGATCCGGCCGACCGTGCCATTGCCGGTGTAGAAGATCTGGTCGAAACGCTGCGCCAGGAGGGCAGTGGTCTCCTCGGCTCCCCCTTCGACGACGGTGAGCACGTCGGCGTCGAAGTACTGTCGCAGGAGGCGTGAAGCCACTGCCGAGGTGTGCACCGACATCTCGCTCGGCTTGGCCACCACGGTGTTCCCGGCGGCCAGTGCGCCGATGACGGGGTCGATGAGCAGGTGCAGCGGGAAGTTCCACGGGGCGATCACCAGGACGACCCCGAGCGGGTCGTACGTGGTGTAGGCGGTCGTCGTGGGACCGAAGCGGGCAGGAACCTCCACCGGGCGAGGCTGAAGCCAGCTCTCGAGATTCGCCAGCGTCTCGTCGATGTCGGCGACGGTGAAGTCGATCTCCTGCATCTTGGCCTCGGCGGGGTTCTTCCTCAGATCCGCCCAGAGCGCGTCGAGCAGCTCCTGCTCGTTCTCGACCAGCAGTGCCCGCAGCCGCTGCAACTGGCCGACGCGCCAGTCCAGTGGGCGGGTGACGCCGGTGTTGAACGTCGCACGAAGGCGGCCGACCGCCTCCGCGGCCGTTTCGCTCTGGCGCGTACTGGACTCATTGGCCGTTGTTACGGTCATGGGGGTGTGCTCCGTTCTTGATGCACGCCACGCCGTCAAAAGGCGTTGGTGGCATGCCGTGGTACCGGTGATGGGCAACCCGGTGGATGACGGATGAGGGGGCCAATCCGTGCCTTCACTGTAGCCCATGTACGCACGAACGCGAACATGAGGCAGGGGCTATTCTTTCCTCATGGCCAGTCGCACCGCGTCACCCCTCGTCCACCCCGACACGGACGACCTCGACCTCTTCAAGATCATGAGCGCGCTGACCGACGAGACCCGGCTCACCATCGTCGTCACTCTCTCCGTCTCCCCTGGTCTGGCCTGCAGCGGCTTCACGCAGGACGTCACCGCATCCGTGCTCACCCGCCACTTCCGCGTCCTGCGCGAGGCCGGTCTCATCCGGCAGCACGACGTCGGCACCCGCCGCATCAACACTCTGCGCAAGGAAGATCTGGACCAGCGGTTCCCCGGACTGCTCGACCTCGTCCTCAAGGAGAGCGTCGGCCGCGTGGAGCCCTACGTGAACACCGAGTGCGCCTGACCCTCCGGGGCACCCCTGCGTGGCCGCGACGACCCGCCGCAGCAAGGCGTCCAGCTTGCGGTCGGCTTCGATCACGTGGAACGACACCCCGGACACAACGTCGACCATGCCACGGCCGAGTTGGGCGAGGGGGGCCTCCCGCCCACCCGCCGAGTGACCGTAGCCCGTGCACCAGCAAGGCGACAGGCCACCCATCCCGCCGTACCACCTGCACGGACTGGTCACTGACCGCCTAAACGCAAATGCGAGTGCTGACACCGGGTGTCGATCGGCGGCGACGCCGCCCCGTGTCAGCAGGGAGCGATATCGCTGGCTTTCGACACCACCTGGGGTTTGCGGTGAGAGGCTGGGAGTGCTCTGCGCGGTGAGGGAGCGCCGGTGCCACCGAAGCCCAATGTCGATCTGTCCGCGGCCATCCAGCCGGTGATCGACCAGATGCTGCGGGCGGGTCTGGATGGGCCGCGCAAGCAGCGGCACACCCTTAAGCGGATCAAGCTGACCGCACCCGGCCAGCGGGAGGTGATGCCTTCTTGCCACCGCACGCGAGGGTCCGAGTGGCCTCCCGCTATTGCGGTGCGACGGCCTTGAGCCAGTCCTCGACGGTGACGACATCCGCCCACTGGGGGAACAGCTTCTCGGTGAGGACCTGGTGCACCTCGGGGTCGGTGTCGAGGCAGGCGTCCGACAGGACGGTGAGGCCGAAGTCCAGGTCGATGGCGTGCCACAGCGTGGACAGCACTACTGCACTGGTGGCGATGCCGGTGAGAACCAGGCTGTCGATATCGCGAGCCCTGAGTACCAAGTCGAGGTCGCTGCCCGAGAACGCGCTCCCCGCCTCTTGGTAACCACCACGTCGCCTTGCTGGGGCGCGACGTCGTCATGGATCTCGGTGCCAGGAGCCCCCTCGGTGAACAGGCCGGCCGCCACGGCGTTTGTCATCACCTTGTTGCGAGGGCTGACTTCCGGATCGTCCGGCCGTAACGCGATCATGACGTAGATCACGGGGATGTCGGCAGCCCTGGCACCGTCGATCGCCCTGCCCAGGCGCGGCAGATATCCGGAACCGTCGTCGGCGATGGCCACGATGTCCCGTTGCACGTCCATCACCAGAAGTGCGCTCTTCGCCATGCTTTGCTGTCCCTTCTCCGTCGGGAAACAAGAGCAAGTCTGGTGGACCGACCAAGCCGCGGTGGAAGTTTCGGAGATCCTCATCAGCGTCGCCCATCGAGATGGGCTGCACGGACGTATGCGTCATCGCGGTGGCCGGCCCCCTCACCGGCCGCGTCCTCATTGGTAACAGCGACGGCTTTTGGGGCCCCAACGTCTCCTCCGCCACCGACTTCCTCGACTGGTACGAACGCTGGCTCAACCACATTCGGCGGTCCGGGCGACCTCCAGCCACGGGTGTTCGTCGGCGCGGCGAGCAGGCGCAGGCCCATGGCGGCGCGGGCCAGGTGATCGCTGTGCGGCATGACGCTCTCTGTCAGGAGGGCACCGGGTGTCCGATCACATCCCCGTGCCCGGCCTGCCGGCGGACCGCGGCCGGGCCGAGAACCCAGCCACGCCTCGTGCGGTCGCGGCACAAGGGATGTCCGCGGTCGGTTCGAGGCGTTCGGTCGGGTCTCAAGGCGACGGTGCAGGAGTTCCTGCCGGGGCGGGAGAAGTGGCCGCCGGGAGGGCGGCCGGTTCGTGCCGGTCGCCCTTCGGCTCGGGGAGCAGGAGTTCCTCGTACCGGCCGAGCGCGAGCACCGCGGCGAGCATGAGGATCGGTATGAGCGCGGCGAGGACGACCATCGCCATGTCCTTCCCAGGGGAGGTGCGCGGGGGGTCGGAAACGAGTCTCCCGACTTCGGTCCGGCAAACCCTGTGTCGGCGTCCGGTGCACGGGTACGCGGTGCGGACCCCGAAGATCTGGAGGGAGACATGCAGCGAGGCAGCGACCGGCTGAGCCGCCACCGCGACGACGAGATGAAGCACGAACTCCAGGGTCTGCTCCGCTCCGGGCACCCCACCCGGACCGAGGAGTGGAACGACCCGGAGCCGACCGCCGACGACGATCCGCAGGTCTGGGGCGGACCCGTGGCACCGGGCAGCGACGGGGCGTCGCTGGAGACCGTCCGACTGGAGCTGGCCCGGCTCCTGGGCCGCAGTTCGTTCCCCGCCACTCCCGTGGAGCTGGTGCGGGTGCTGCGCCGCAAGAACGCCCCCGACGCCCTCGCAGAGGCGGTGGAGGCGCTGCCGCGCAAGGAGAGCTACGCCAATGTCCAGGAGCTCGCGCGGGCGCTGACCCGGACGGAGGGCACCCCGTGACGGCGGAGCTCGTGCGGGACGTGATGACGCCCGGTGTGGTGGCCGTCCGCCCGGACGCCTCGCTGGTCGAGGCGGCGCGGCTGATGCGCGCGCAGGACATCGGCGATGTCGTCGTGGCCGACGGTCAGCGCGTGGTGGGACTGCTCACCGACCGGGACATCACGGTCCGGGCCGTCGCCGACGGGGCCGATCCGCTGACCGTGAGCGCCCAGTCGGTGTGCACGCCGGATCCGCTGACGGTGGCTCCCGGCGACCCGGTGACGCAGGCCGTCGCGCTGATGCGGGCCCACGCCGTAAGACGGCTGCCGGTCGTGGAGGACGGCCTGCCCGTCGGCATGGTGAGCCTCGGGGACATCGCCGAGGCCCGGGATCCGGGTTCGGCGCTCGCCGACATCAGCAGCGCGGAACCCGACGTGCAGCCCGCGAGCGATGGACACGACCTCATATGAGCCGGGCCGGCCGACCCGGGGGGCGTACTAGCAAAGAGCTTTCCAGGAAAGGACGTTGAATCATGCGCATCGCGTTTCTGACCGCGCCCGAGGGCGTCGAGCAGATCGAGCTCACCGATCCCTGGCAGGCGGCGGTGGACGCGGGGCACGAGCCCGTGCTCGTCTCGACGGAGCCCGGCAAGATCCAGGCGTTCAACCATCTCGACAAGGCGGACACCTTCCCCGTGCAGGAGGTCGTGGGCGAGGCGTCCGCGGACTCCTTCGGCGCACTGGTGCTGCCCGGTGGGGTGGCCAACCCGGACTTCCTGCGGACGGACGAGAAGGCCGTGGCGTTCGTACGGGACTTCTTCACCCAAGGACGCCCGGTGGCCGCGATCTGCCACGCGCCGTGGACGCTGGTGGAGGCGGACGTCGTACGGGGCCGGGTGCTCACCTCCTGGCCGAGCCTCGAGACGGACATCCGCAACGCGGGCGGCACCTGGGTGGACGAGCAGGTGAAGGTCTGCGACCACGGGAACAACAAGTTGGTCACCAGCCGCAAGCCGGACGACCTCAAGGCGTTCTGCGAGACGTTCCTCGACGTGTTCGCGAAGGAAGCCGCTTAGGCGGACTCCGGGCACACCGTCCGGGCGCCCCACCCGGGCGCACCGTCCGGGCACACCACCGGTGGCCTGCTGATCGTGTGATCGGCAGGTCACCGTCTGCCGCGGTTCCCCGGTCAGTCCAGCGCCGGTGTGGCCGACTCCCCCGGCTTGCGGTCACGTGCGCCCTCACGTGTGCGGCCCGCGGCCACCGTCCGGCGCGGATTGCGGCGCAGATACTCGCCTTCGAGCCGGGCCATGCGCTCGTTGTGGGCACTGAGGGCGTCGTTCGAGCCGTGGAGCAGCGTTTCGTGCCGGGTGCGATGGATCGTCTCCAGCTCCTTCATGAGCTGGTGGTCGTCCAACTGGCTGGGTTCGACTCCGGTCATGGTGGTGTCCCGCTCGTCGTGTTCGTTCATGCGCTTCGGGTACCCGCCCCGCAAGCATTACCGCACCGCAAGCATTACCGCACCGCCCCCGAGCGGCATCCGGGAGGGAACCATGGATCTCGCTTTCCTGCATCCACTCTACGAACATCCGGGCCCCTGGGCCTCCGTGTACGTCGACGCCCCTCGCCCCACGGAGGACACGTCCCACGAACGGCATCTCGCGGCGGTCGCGGTCGCCCGCGAGCTGTCCACGCAGGGGGCCGACGAGGAGACCTGCGTGGCCGTGCGGGAGGCGCTGGAGGAAATGCGGCACTCGTCCGAACCACACGGCCGGGCCGTCTTCGCGCGGGCCGGGAAGGTCGTCCTGGACCCGGCGCTGACCAGGTCGCCCGAGGCCGACCTGGTCCGCTGGGCCCCGCTGCCGCACACCGCGCCCCTGCTGGAGCTGGCCGGCGAGGACCCGGTGTGCGTGGTGGCGTACGTCGACCGCAAGGGCGCTGACTTCGAGCTGCGCGGGGCGCTGGGCCGCAAGGGCGCCGGGTCGGTCACCGGCAGGCAGTGGCCCGTCCACCGGACGGGCAGCGCGGACTGGTCGGAGCGGCACTTCCAGCTGCGGGTGGAGAACACCTGGGAGCACAACGCCGCCGAGATCGCCGACGCGCTCGCCGTCTGCCAGGAGGAGACCGGCGCCGACCTGCTGATCCTGGTCGGTGACGACCGGGAGAAGCGGTCGGTGCACGAGCGGCTGCCGAAGCGGCTGTACGGCCAGGTCGTGGAGGCCGAGCACGGCGCCGGGAGCCGGTTGCTCGACGAGGACGTGGAGCGGGCCCGCAGCGAGCACGTACGGCAGCGCGCGGAGCAGGAGCTGGACCGGTTCCTCGCGGCCCGCGCGCCGGGCGACGACGGCCGTCCGGGGGCCGTGGAAGGCGTCCCCGCGCTGGTCGAGGCCGCGCGCGAGCACCGTATCGACGAACTCCTGATCCGCCCGGACGGGCCCGACGCGCACCGCGTGGTGTGGGTCGGGGAGGACCCGGACCAGCTGGCGGTGCGCCGTACGGATCTGAAGATCCTCGGTGAGCAGAACTCCTGGTCGGCCCGGGCGGACGACGCGCTGATCAGGTCGGTGGTGGCGACGGGGGCTCCGGCGCTGTCGGTGACACCGGCGGGCGAGGAGGCCCCGGTGGGCGGCCTGGGAGCTCTGCTGCGCTGGGCCTGAGAGGCTTCGGACGGGCCCGGTGACCTGCGGTCACCGGGCCCGTTCCACGCGTCGTTCGTCCCACACCGGCTCCGGCGTCTCGCGCACCTGCCCGTCCGAGCCGAAGACCAGGAACCGGTCGAAGGACCGCGCGAACCAGCGGTCGTGGGTGACCGCGAGGACCGTGCCGTCGAAGGCCTCCAGGCCCTCCTGGAGGGCCTCGGCGCTCTCCAGGTCGAGGTTGTCCGTGGGTTCGTCCAGGAGCAGCGCGGTGACGCCCTGGAGCTCCAGGAGGAGGATCTGGAAGCGGGCCTGCTGGCCGCCGGAGAGCCGGTCGAAGCCCTGCTCGGCCTGACCGGTCAGTTCGTAGCGGCGCAGCCGGGACATCGCGGCGCCCCGGTCCTGGGCGTGCTCCTTCCAGAGGATGTCGAGGAGGGTGCGGCCGAAGAGCTCGGGATGGGCGTGCGTCTGCGCGAAGTGGCCGGGCACGACCCGCGCGCCCAGCTTCCACTGCCCCGTGTGCGCCACGGTGGAGTCCCCCGCCAGCAGCCGCAGGAAGTGTGACTTGCCGGAACCGTTGGAGCCGAGGACGGCGACGCGTTCGCCGTAGAAGACCTCCAGGTCGAAGGGCTTCATCAGGCCGGTGAGTTCAAGTCCCTTGCAGGTGACGGCCCTTACGCCGGTGCGCCCGCCCTTGAGCCGCATGGTGATGTCCTGGTCGCGCGGCGGCTCGGGCGGCGGCCCGGCCTCCTCGAACTTGCGCAGCCGGGTCTGGGCCGCCTGATAGCGGGAGGACAGCTCATGGCTGATGCTGGCCGCCTGCCGGAGGTTCAGCACCAGCTTCTTGAGCTGCGCGTGCTTCTCGTCCCAGCGCCGGCGCAACTCCTCGAAACGCGCGAAGCGTTCGCGCCGCGCCTCGTGATACGTGGCGAACCCGCCGCCGTGCACCCAGGCGTCCGCCCCGGCGGGCGAGGGCTCCACCGACACGATCTTCTCGGCGGCCCGGGAGAGCAGCTCCCGGTCGTGGGAGACGAAGAGAACCGTCTTGCGGGTCTCCTTCAGCCGCTCCTCCAGCCAGCGCTTGCCGGGCACGTCGAGATAGTTGTCCGGCTCGTCGAGCAGCAGCACCTCGTCCGTGCCGCGCAGCAGCGCCTCCAGCACGAGCCGCTTCTGCTCACCGCCGGACAGGGTCCGCACCTGCCGGAACTGCGCCTTGTCGTACGGCACCCCGAGCGCGGCCATGGTGCACATGTCCCACAGCGTCTCGGACTCGTACCCGCGCACCTCGGCCCAGTCGGACAGGGCCTGCGCGTACTTCAGCTGGGCGGCCTCGTCGTCGATGGTCATGATCAGGTGTTCGGCCTTGTCGACGGCCTCCGCCGCCTCCCGGATCCGGGGCGGCGCGACCGACACGAGCAGATCCCGTACGGTCGTCTCGTCCCGTACGGACCCCACGAACTGGCGCATCACGCCCAGGCCGCCGCTCACGGTGACCGTCCCGCCGTGCGGTTTCAGCTCGCCGGAGATCAGCCGCAGCAGGGTCGTCTTGCCTGCGCCGTTGGGCCCGACGAGGGCCACCACTGCCCCTTCGCCTACCCGGAACGACACATCGCCGAGCAGTGCCCTCCCGTCGGGGAGGTAGTACTCGAGGTGTGCGGCTTCCAGATGTCCCATGAGGCCGCATTGTGCAGGTGGCAGCCGGACCTGGGCAAACGCTTATCGCCTCAGCCACGTGCCGGGTGCGGGTTCGCCGTGGCCGGTCGCGCGCTCTCCCCGTGAGCTCACGGAAACTGATCATCCGTCAGTCCATATTCCAATACACGGGTCTCACTATTCGACATACGGGCGTACGGTTCTGCGTACCGACGGACAGGTCGAAAAGGGGAGCTCAGTCATGCCGGAATCGCAGGACAAGCCGCGGGAGACCGCCGTCTACACACACGGCCACCACGAGTCCGTGCTGCGCTCGCACACCTGGCGCACCGCCGCCAACTCGGCGGCCTACCTGCTCGGCTCGCTGAAGCCCCACATGAAGATCCTGGACATCGGCTGCGGGCCGGGCACGATCACCGCCGACCTCGCGGAACTGGTCCCGGAGGGCAAGGTCACCGGCGTCGACCAAGCCTCCGGCGTCCTGGACCAGGCCCGCGCCACGGCCGCCGCACGCGGTCTCACGAACGTCGACTTCGCGGTCGCCGACGTGCACGCGCTGGACTTCCCGGACGACACCTTCTGCGTGGTCCACGCCCACCAGGTGCTCCAGCACGTCGGGGACCCGGTGCAGGCGCTGCGCGAGATGCGGCGCGTCACCAGGCCGGGCGGATTCATCGCGGTGCGCGACTCGGACTACGCGGCCATGACCTGGTACCCGGCGTCCGCGGGGCTGGACGACTGGCTGGACCTGTACCGCCGGGTGGCCCGGGCCAACGGCGGTGAGCCGGACGCCGGGCGGCGGCTGAAGTCCTGGGCGCTGCGGGCGGGCCTGACGGACATCACCGCGAGCTCCGGCACCTGGACCTACTCCACCGCCGAGGAGCGGGAGTGGTGGAGCGGACTGTGGGCGGACCGCACGCTGGCCTCGGAGTACGCGGAGCGGGCCATCGAGGGCGGCCACGCCACCGTGGAGCGGCTGCGAGCCGTTTCGGAGGCCTGGCGGGAGTGGGGCAGGCAGGACGACGGTTGGTTCTGCGTACTGCACGGAGAAATTCTGTGCCGAAAGGAAGCCTGAGAGGCAGATTCCGGGAAACTCGGAAAGCAGGAGGTCCCATCATGATTGCCATCCTGCTCGTACTGCTTCTGGTGCTGATTCTTTTCGGCGCCGGTTTCGCGGTGAAGATTCTCTGGTGGATCGCACTGGCTGTGCTCGTGCTGTGGTTGCTGGGGTTCCTGATGCGTGGGACGACATCGGGCGGAAGCAGGGGTCGTTGGTACAGGTGGTGAGATTTCCCGGGAATTCATTCCCGGGGAAGCAGCGGTCCCAGCGGCCCGAGGTCCAGGTTCAGGTCCTCGGGCCGCAGTCCGTACCGCTCCCGCAGTTCGGTCATGCGGTCGTCGAGGAGCATGAGGGTGAGCCCGATGCGCTCCTCCTGCTCCTCGCTCAGGTCACCCTCGTCGAACCGGCGCAGCGCCTGGCGCTCCATGAGCTGCCGCAGCAGCTCCACGACGGTCAGGACGAGCTTGACCAGGTCCCGCTCGACCGTGTCGGGCTCCAGGTCCAGCCGGTTGCGTTGTCGAGCCGTCACAACAACTCCTCGAACGGTGAGGGAACTTGTGCGTTGACCGAGCTGATCAGCGCGTTGAGATCGATGCGGACGAGATCGACGTCCGCGATGCGCAGGGTGATGTCCCCCGTGATGACGACCCCGCCGGCCAGCAGCCGGTCGAGCAGGTCGACGAGAGCCACCTCGCGACGTTCGATGACGGTCACGGCTGCTGTTCCTCCCCCGCGAAGGAATAGGCCGCCCACGGCCCTGTGAGTTCCACCCGCATTCCCGGGACGTCGTCTTTGGTGCGGTCCACCATTTCCACGAATTCCTCGGAATCGCCGCGCGGCACAAGATAGGCGGCATTCAGAACGTTCTGCCCGGAGGCCCCCGAAAGCGTGGGATTCTGCGGGGCGTGCAGCCGCGCGTCCTCGGCGTAACCGGAAAGTGTTTCGTGCAGCCGGGTCGCGAAGGCCTCCGCCTGCTGCCACATCTCCTCCCGCGAACGCACCCGCTGGCGCCGCTGCCTCAGATAGTCCCGGCCCGAGGCCGGTTTCGCCGGAGTCTCGGCGGGCTCCGCGGGGGCCGGAGCCGCCGTCTCGGCGTACACCTTGACGCCCCACTCCACCCGGTCCTGAAGCCGGTCGAGGGTGCGCCGGAAACCCTCCTCGCGTTCCTCGATCATCACCCGGACCCCGCTGTCGTCACGGAAGACGGTGCCGAGCCGCAGCGGCAGCGGGGTGGTGACGACGGTGAGCGCGTCGATGACGCTCTGGTGCGCGCGGACGGTCCCGGTCAGCCAGTCCAGGTCCTCCAGATGCCTGCGGAGCGGCTCTTCGGCGAAGTCCCGCTCCGGCACATGGCTGACGACGGCCACCAGACCGTGGTGGTGCAGCAGTCTGGGCGGATCACCGGCCACCCCGGCCAGTTGGGCCTGCAACGGGGTGCCGAAGGGGCGGCAGACGGCGTACACGTACCGCAGTCCGGTCATGAACTCTCCTCCTCGGCACGGCGGCTGGGCTCCAGCTCCTCCAGGCGCGCGAGCCGCTCACGCAACTCACTGTTCTCCCGGGCGAGTTCGTCACGGCGGGCACGGGAGGACAACGCCGGGTCGTCCTCCCACCAGTCGATCCCCATCTCCTTGGCCTTGTCGACCGAGGCGACGATGAGCCGCAGCTTGATGGTGAGCAGCTCGATGTCGAGCAGATTGATGCGGATGTCACCCGCGATGACGATGCCCTTGTCCAGCACACGCTCCAGGATGTCGGCCAGGTTGGCTCCGCTCCCCTGGCCGTAGGGATCCGGGAGCCGGCTGGGCATGCTCATCGTCGGCTCCCACCCTCGGCGTACTCTTCCTCTTCCTCTTCCTCAGGGATTTCTTCCTCGGACACTTCTTCCTCGTCCTCGGGTACCTCGTCCTCCGCTTCCTCCTCGGGCTCCTCCTCGTCGTACTCCTCGTACTCGTCCTCGGGCTCGCCCTCTTCCTCGGGCTCGTCCTCGGTCTCGTACTCGGCGTCGGGGCCCTCCTGCTCTTCCTCTTCCTCGCCCTCTTCCTCGCCCTCTTCCTCGCTGCCCTCGGCCTCTTCTTCCTCCGCCACCGCGTCCTCGTGGCTCTTGACGACCTCGCCGTCCTGGATCTCGCCGCGCCAGCCGTCCTCCGCCTCGCCCTTGAGCGTGATGAAGCGGGCGAAGTGCTTGAGGTCCAGCCGGGCCCGGCGGCCCTGGGCGCGCCAGATGTTGCCGGTCTTCTCGAACAGGCCCTGGGGGTAGTACTCGATCACCAGCAGGACACGGGTGAGCTTGTCGGCGAGCTTGTGGAAGGAGACGACGCCCTTGGTCGTGCCCTTGGCGCCCTCCGACGTCCACTGGATCCGTTCGTCCGGGACCTGTTCGGTGGTGGTCGCCTTCCAGCCGCGGTTGGACCAGAAGATCTTCGCCTGCCAGTCGCTGTGGGTGTCGTCGGCGCGGTTCGCGCTCTTGACGCCCTTCGCGAAGGTGGAGAAGTCCTGGTACTGCGTCCACTGGTCGTAGGCCGTGCGCAGATCCACTCCGACATCGATGAACTCGATGATCACCGTGGGCTTCTGGCCTACGCCGCCCTTCTTCTTGCCCTTGCCGCCGCCGAGGTTCTTGAAGGCGCCGACCACGCTGTCCTTGGCCTTGCCCGCTCCGAGCTCCAGCGCACTGCGCAGCGGCCCCTTGCCCTCGGCGAGCTTCTTGCCGCCGTCGAGGGCGAGCTTGGCGAACCCGGGGCTGTTGCCCTCGGCGATGTCGTTCAGCTTGCCGGTGGTCTCGCCCAGCTTGCGGCCGACGCCGACCAGCATGCGCTGGGCCTGTGCGGCGACGTACTCCTGCAGCTCCTCCTTGAGCCGGTCGGCGGCCTCGCTGTGGGCCACGTCGGTGAGCGGGTTCTTCTTCGCCTTGTCGGTGGCGGATCCGAGCGTCTCGGTCATCACTCACCGCCTCCCTTCGGCAGCCGGGCCCGGGTGCTCCGGCCGGCTCCCCTGGCCGCGGTCGTCTTCTTGGCGGCCGTCTTCTTCGCCGTGGTCTTCTTGGCCGCGGTCTTCTTGCCGGCCGTGCGGCCCTGGCTCTGCGCCGTCTTCTTGGCGGGCGGCTTGCGACCCGGCTCCTTCTTCGCGGCCGTCTTCTTGGCCGGAGCCTTCTTCGCGGTCTTCTTCGCCGGAGCCGGAGTCTCGTCCTCGTCGTCCTCGGGCTCGTCCTCGTCCTCGTCCGAGGGCTCTTCGTCCTCGTCCTCAGGCTCCTCGTCGGCCTCGGCCTCCGTCGTCCCAGTCTGCTCTTCCTCGGGCTCCTCGTCCCCTTCGGACTCGTCGTCCTCGTCGTCCGAGAGACCCGGCACCTCCGGGGCCACGTCCGAGAGCTGGTCACGGACCTGGGCGGTACGGCCGTGCAGCCGGTCGGCGATCGCGTCGATCTGCCGCTCCACCATGGCACCGGAGGCCGCCTTGCCGACGCCTCGCAGGTCCTGGCGGAGCGTGTCGCCTATCTCCTTGAACTGCGGGTTCTTCAACAGTTGCTGGGAGACCAGATCGGCCACGGCCCGCGGGCTCAGATGCATCCGCTTGCCGGCCACGAGCGTGCCGACGGCGAACGCCAGTTTCAGTTTCTTCGTGCGCCCGAGGAGATATCCGGCCCCTACGGCGAGGCCCAGTCCTGTTCGGTTCATCGTGTCGTCCCGTCGCCAGTCCCCGCGCCACCGCGCAGGCCGATCTCCAGTCGTTCGAGGAGTTCGTCCTCCTGTCGGTCGAATTCCTCCTCGTCGATCTCGCCCGCCTCGAGCCGCTCCTCGAGCCGGGCGAGTTCGGCCCGGACCGTGGCCGGGTCGTAGTAGAGGCGCTCCGCTTCCTGCAGCACCTGTTTGATCACCCAGCCACTGCCCCGTACCGGGGCGAACGGCAGCAACAGCACCTCGCCGATGAGACCCACCGCGTCTCACTCCTCCGCGTGGTCGATGCCGACCGTGGTGCCGGCGGGTTCGGCCGGGCCCGGGTCGACGAAGCTGTACGGCGGCAGCGGGCCGTTGACCCGCAGGTCGAGGTGCGGATGGGCCTTGCGGAGCTCGTCCACCGCCTCCAGGAAGGACGCGGCCGAGTCGCGCTCCACGAGGAACGACACGTTGGCGAGCCAGCCCGAGGACTCGGGGCCCACGCTGATCGCGTCGGCCACGGGCTCCAGGGCCCGCTGCACCTCGCCGGCGTCCTCGGCCTCGCGGGCCTTGACCGCGGCCACGACCATCTCGCCGAGCCTGAGGCGGTCGTCGTAACTTCCGCCGCCCGCCTGCCGGTTGGCCTCCGTCATGGCGCGGACCTCCGGGTTGTCGGACATCACCCGGTGCAGTACGGCCTCTTCGTCGTGCGTGGCCTTGACGTTGTACTCGACCTTGCCGTCGAGGGTCCGCAGGCGCTCCTTGTAGTGCTCGGAGCGTTCCGCGAGCACCGAGGTGACGGTGCCGTCGTCGGGGGCCACGCTGCCGAACCGCATGGGCAGGATGCAGCCGTCCGCGCCCGCCTCGCTCAGCACGTTCTGGTGGGCGAGCAGGTCACGGCGCTTGGGCCGCAGCCCTTCGGGAGAGTCACTGACGATGGCCGCCAGGTCGCCCTCCGTCAGCACCCGCACCGGCATGGGGGGCTCGCCGACGCCCACCAGCTCCTCGGGCAGCGTGGGATGGGAGGCGGCAGTGATGCCGTACACGTACGTGCTCACTCCTGTTCCTCCTTCCTGCGCGATGCGGTGGACTTGCGGGCACGCGGCCTGGACTCGGTCTGACCGTCCCCTTCACGCGCCTGCTTGAAGGCGTCGGAGATGGTCTCCGCGGCGCCGGAGAGCGCGCCCTTGGACTTGCCGCGGGCGCCGGACTCGGTCATCTCGCCGACCAGGTCGGGCAGACCGGGGTCCTTGCGCGGTCCGGCCTCCAGGTCCAGCCGGTTGCACGCTTCGGCGAAGCGCAGATACGTATCGACGCTGGCCACCACGACCCGTACGTCGATCTTCAGGATTTCGATGCCGACCAGGGAGACCCGTACGAACGCGTCGATGACGAGACCCCTGTCGAGGACCAGTTCCAGAACGTCGTAGAGGCCGCTGGAGCCGCCTCCGCCACCGCCCTGTTGTGCCGGGACAACGGTCATGTCGACCGCGCCTCCTTCTCTGTGTGCTGGTGAACGAATGTGTGTGCGGCGGCCCGGACTACCGGCCGCCGTGCCTTTGTGCGTCCGCACGCCCGCGTTCGTAACGGCGAACGCGCCGGTAGCCGGTGAGCTGCCCTTCCGGGTCGAGTTCGACCTGGTAGCTCGCCATGAGGCTCATCGTGTCGGGCACGCGGGACAGCTCGAGAACCTCGATCTCGAGCGACCAGCCGTCCTCCGTCTGTTCGAAGGACGACACGTTCTCGGCGTCCATGCCGGTCAGCTCGGCGAGCTGGCTGCGCGCGTTGCGCAGCACCTCCATGGGGTTCGGCCGCCGGTTCTCCGCCACGTTCTCTTCCGTGTCCTCTTCTGTCCCTTTGCGGGAGTTTCGTGAATTCGGTGATTCGGATGAGTTATTTGTGTTCGACATGGCACCTCTCACCTCGGGTGGCCGCTCGTTCCTTCGCCAAAC
Organism: Streptomyces sp. NPDC005303; assembly: GCF_040607335.1. NCBI lineage: Bacteria > Bacillati > Actinomycetota > Actinomycetes > Kitasatosporales > Streptomycetaceae > Streptomyces > Streptomyces sp. NPDC005303. The sequence continues at coordinate 84,226 of NZ_JBEXGM010000013.1, forward strand.
CTTCAAGAGCGCATCAAGGCGTTCAACCTGCGCCGGGCGGGACCGAGGGCGCGCCCCTTGGCCATGACGCCGGCCCAGGGGTTGGTGCGGGCCTGTTCGACCGCGTCGGCGATGGTCCAGCGGCGGGCGTCCAGGCCCGGATCGTCCAGCTGGGTCCAGGCCATCGGTGCGGCCACGGGGGCTCCTGGTTTCGCGCGTACGGTGAAGGGCGCGACAGCGGTCTGCGCGTAGCCGTTGCGCTGTATGTCGAGGTAGAGGCGGTCGCCGCGGTCCTTCTTGCGGGCGGCGGTGGTGAGCCGGTCGGGGTGGCCCGCGACCAGGGTGTCGGCCACGTCCTTGGCGAACTCCCGGACCTCGTCGAAGTCGTGGCGGCCGTTGAGGGGCACGATCACATGCAGCCCGCGTGAGCCGGTGGTCATCAGCGCGGAGGGCAGTTTCAGCTCGTCGAGCAGTTCCCCGAGCAGCCAGGCCGCCTCGTGCACCGCGGCGAAGTCGTCGTCGCCCGCCGGGTCGAGATCGAAGACCATCCGGTCGGGCCGCTCGACGCTCCCGGCCCGGGACAGCCAGCGGTGCAGGGTGACGGAGGCCTGGTCGGCGAGGTACAGGAGGGTGGCGGTGTCGTCACAGACGGTGTGGCAGACGGTGCCGCCCTCCTTCGGCACCTCGACCCGGCTGATCCACTCCGGGTAGGAGTCCGGTGTGTTCTTCTGCATGAATTGCGGGCCGGTGACACCGTCCGGATGCCGTTCCAGCATCAGGGGACGGCCCCGCAGGTGCGGCAGCATGAAGGGCGCGACGGACCGGTAGTAGTCGACGAGATCGCCCTTGGTGTACTCCTTGGCGCCCTCGCCGCCGGGGAAGAGCACCTTGTCCGGCCGGTGCACCTCGACGGTGTGCTTCCCCGCGCGTACGGTCCGTACGTCGTCCCTGGTCACGGCACGATCGCCTGCTCCACCAGCAGCCGGCCCGCGGCCGCGATCGACTCGGCGTCGATGCCCGCGGCATGGAGCGACTCCTCGGGAGAGGCCGAGCCCGGCATCGTACGGACGGCGAGGCGCACCAGGCGCGGTACGGGCCGGCCGTCGGTGAAGGCGTCGAGAACGGCGTCGCCGAGCCCGCCCTCCTCGCGGTGGTCCTCCACGGTCAGCAGGCACCCGGTGTCCTCGGCGGCCTGGCGCAGGGTGGCCCGGTCGACGGGCTTGACCGAGTACAGGTCGACGACGCGGACGCGGATGCCCTCCTGGTCCAGCGCCTCGGCGGCCTTGAGCGCCTCGTGCACGGTGACGCCCGCGGCGACGATCGTCAGCCGGTCGCTCTGGGAGAAGCGCAGCACCTTGCTGCCGCCGATCGGGAACTCCTCGTCGGGGCCGTAGATCACCGGGCTCTCGCCGCGGCCCGTGCGCAGATAGCGGATGCCGTCCAGGTCCGCCATCTCGGCGATCAGGCGGGCGGTCTGGTTGGCGTCGCACGGGTACAGCACGGTCGAGCCGTGGATTGCCCGCATCATCGCCAGGTCCTCCAGGCCCATCTGGCTTGGGCCGTCCTGCCCGATGGCGACGCCCGCGTGGGAGCCGACGAGGTTGAGGCCGGCCCCGCTGATGGAGGCCATGCGCACGAAGTCGTAGGCACGGGTGAGGAAGGCCGCGAAGGTTCCGGCGTACGGCACCCAGCCGCGCGCGGCCAGTCCCACGGCGGCCGCGATCATCTGCTGCTCGGCGATGTAGCACTCGAAGTAGCGGTCGGCGTGTTCCTTGGCGAAGTACTCGGTGCGGGTCGAGTCGCCGACCTCGCCGTCCAGGGCGACGACGTCACCGCGGCCGTTGCCGAGGGCGGCGAGGGCCTGTCCGTAGGCGTCACGGGTGGCGACTTCCTCACCGGTGTCCCAGCGGGGCAGTTCGACGTGCCCGGCGCGGACGGCGTGCAGGATGCGGGCGGCGGGCGGCTCCTGCACCTGGACGCGCAGGTCGCGTACGCCGCCGAGCTCCTCGATGGCGTCGTCGGCGTTCTTGAGCGGCTTGCCGTGCAGTCCCTCGCGGTCCTCCACGTCGGCGACGCCCTTGCCCTTGAGGGTGCGGGCGAGGATCGCGGTGGGCTGGCCCTTGGTGGACTCGGCCTCGCCGTACGCGCGGTCGATGGCGTCCACGTCGTGCCCGTCGATCTCGACGGTGTGCCAGCCGAAGGCCTGGAAGCGGCGGGCGTAGGCGTCGAGGTCGTGGCCGTGCCGGGTGGGGCCGCGCTGGCCGAGCCGGTTGACGTCCACGATCGCGGTGAGGTTGTCGAGGTGCTCGTGGCCCGCGTGCTCGGCGGCCTCCCAGATCGAGCCCTCGGCGAGCTCGCTGTCGCCGCACAGCACCCACACGCGGTAGCCGACGCGGTCCAGCCGCTTCCCGGCCAGCGCGATGCCGACGCCCACGGGCAGCCCCTGGCCCAGTGATCCGGTCGCCGTCTCGACCCAGGGCAGCTTGCGCGGGGTCGGGTGTCCTTCGAGGCGGCTGCCCAGCTTGCGGAAGGTCAGCAGCTCCTCGTCGTCCACGACGCCTGCCGCCTTGTACGCGGAGTACAGCAGCGGCGAGGCGTGGCCCTTGGACAGCACGAAGCGGTCGTTGCCGGGGTGTTCGGGGCGGTCGAAGTCGTAGCGGAAGTGGTTCGCGAGGAGTACGGCCATCAGGTCCGCGGCGGACATCGAGGAGGTCGGGTGCCCGGAGCCCGCGGCGGCCGAGGCGCGCACACTGTCCACACGCAACTGCTGGGCGAGTTCGACGAGTTCACCGGTGTTCATGAGTCTCCTTCTACGGGGTCCGCGTCGGTGCGCTTGACGGGGCCGGGGTCTTGACCCGGCTCACCGCCGGGTTGGTTCGGGGCAGGTTGGTTCTTGGCGGGCTCGGGGCTCGGTTGGTTCTTGGCGGGCTCGGGCGACCGGTCCGGCGGCGTATGGTCGGGCTGCTCCCCTTCCGGGGACTCCCACTCCGGTGACTCCCACTCCACCGGCTCTCGCTCGGGTGACTCCTGTTCGGCCGTCTCGCGTGCCTTCGCCTCCGCGATCACCGCCTCGCCCGCGCTCCCCACGTCGGTCGGCCCGCCCGGCCTGGTCTCCGGTTCGGTGGCCGCGCCGGGGCCGGAGCGTGCGTCGGTCTTGTGGCGTTCCTGCGGTCGGCCCGGGACCCGTGCCAGTTCCGGCGAGGCGGTGTCCAGGGGGACCGACCAGGACCGTACGAGGCCCAACTGGACGGCCTGGCGCGGGAGTACGGCGTCCAGTAGCCAGTCGGCGGCGACCCGGACCCGGTTGCCCGGCATCGCCGCGAGGTGGTAGCCGCGGGTGACGGCACCGGCCGCGAGGCCGGACAGCGGGACGCCCAGCGGGTTGGCCGCGGCCTTGACCCCGCCGAGGTCCACGACGAAGCCGAGGTCCCGGTGTTCGTAGGGGCGGCGCACCCCGGCTCCCAGCGACGCGGCGACGTTGAGGGCCGCCGTACGGCCCTGCCGCCAGGCGTGCTGCGCCGTCATCGGCGTGTACTGGCCCGGGTTCTCCAGATCGGGCACCGCGGCCGCGTCACCGCACGCGAACACCTCGGGCCGGCCCGGTACTTGCAGGTTCGGGTCGACGAGCAGCCGGCCGCGCTCCATGGGCAGTCCGAGCGACTCGGCGAGCGGATCGGGCCGTACGCCCACGCACCAGACCAACGACCGCGTCGGGACGAACTCGCCGTCGGTCAGCAGCACCCCCTCCGGGGTGGCCTCCTTCACGGAGGTGCCCATCCGTACCTCCACGCCTCGTTCCCTGAGCGTGCGGTCGGCGGTACGGGACAGATGCGGATCCAGTTCGGGCAGGACCCGCTCCGCGACGTCGAGGAGGATCCAGCGCGGCCGCATCCCCTTGCGCAGCGGGTGCCTGCGCACCTGAGCGTCGGTGAACAGCTGCCCGTGCGCGGCGACCTCGGTCCCCGTGTAGCCCGCGCCGACCACGACGAAGGTGCACCGGGCGGCGCAGGTCTCCGGATCGTCGGCGGCCGCGGCGAGCTCCACCTGCCGGGTCACGTGGTCGCGCAGGTACAGCGCCTCGGGCAGGCCCCGGAAGCCGTGCGCGTGCTCGGCGACCCCGGGGATGGGCAGCAGCTTGTTGACGCTCCCGGCGGCCAGCACCAGCCGGTCGTAGCCGAGCGTGCCGCGGCCGCCCTCGGGGTCGGTGTAGTGGACGGTGCGGCCGTCCAGGTCTATGCCGTCGGCCTCGCCGAGGACCAGCCGCACCCGGGGCAGGGTGTCGGAGAGGGAGACGGTCACCCGTCGGGGTTCCAGGATGCCGGCGGCGACCTGGGGCAGCAGGGGCAGATACAGGAAGTAGTCGGTCGGGTTCAGCAGGGTGATGTCGGCCTTGCCGCGGGCTTTTCGGGACAGTTCCTTGGCCGTCCGGTACCCGGCGAAGCCGGCACCGACGATCACGATGCGGGGTCGACTCACGGTTCGCCTCCGGGGCTGTCGCGTACCTCGGGAGCCTTCCGCGTCCCCCTGGCCAGGGCGCCCAAACGCCGGTTTCCGTACGGGTCGCCGGGTACTCGGACGGAGCCCCTCTCATCACGGAACCGCCGGAGGTACCCCCCATGCCCGAATACGGCTATTTCCTGTCGTGCGAGGAGTTCGGTCCCGCGGACCTCGTCGAACAGGCGCGGATGGCCGAACAGGCGGGCTTCAGCTCGCTGTGGATCTCCGATCACTACCACCCGTGGAACGACGCCCAGGGCCAGAGCCCCTTCGTGTGGTCGGTGATCGGCGCGCTCTCGGAAGCGGTGTCCCTTCCGATCGAGACGGCCGTGACCTGCCCGACCGTGCGGATCCACCCGGCGGTGGTGGCGCAGGCCGCGGCGACCTCGGCCGTGATGACCAACGGCCGGTTCCGGCTCGGCGTCGGCTCCGGCGAGGCCCTCAACGAGCACGTGCTGGGCCATGTCTGGCCGCCCGCGCACATCCGCCTGGAGATGCTGGAGGAGTCCCTCCAGGTGATGCGCCGCCTCTTCACGGGCGAGGAGGTCAACCACCACGGCACGCACTACACGGTGGAGAACGCCCGCCTGTACACGATCCCCGACGAGCCCGTCCCGATCGACATCTCCGGCTTCGGCCCGGCGGCCACGGCGCTCGCGTCCCGGGTCGGCGACGGCTTCATCACGATGACGCCGGACGAGTCGATGGTGGAGCAGTTCCGCAAGGGCGGCGGGGCCGGCAAGCCGGTCATCGGCGGCACCAAGGTCTGCTACGGCATCGACCGCGCCGAGTGCGTCCGTACGGTCCGCAAGCTGTGGTTCAACCAGTTCCTGCCCGGCGAGATGGCCCAGATCCTGCCCTCGCCGCGCCACTTCGAACAGCTGGGCCCGCTGGTCACCGAGGAGATGGTGAGCGAGAAGGCGGTGTGCGGGAACGACGTCGACGAGCACGTCTCCGCGCTGAGCGCGTTCGCCGACGCCGGCTTCGACCGGGTCTACGTCAACCAGATCGGCCCCGACCAGCGCGGCTTCTTCGACTTCTACCGCACGAAGGTCCTGCCCCAGCTCCAGCAGGGGTGACCGATGAAACTCCACCGCCCGGTCGTCTCGGTGTACACGGTGCCGACCGACGCCCCCGAGGCCGACGGGACGCTCGCCTGGGACACCACGACCATGGTGATCGCCGAGGTGACGACCGGCGAGGAGACCGGCACGGGCTGGACCTACGGCCCGGCCGCGGTCGGTGACTTCCTCACCGAGCAGCTCGGGCCGCTGGTCGAGGGCCGCAGCCCGATGGACATCCCCGCGCTGCACGACGCGATGTGCCGTTCGGTCCGCAACGCGGGCCGTCCGGGCATCGCGGCGTGCGCGATCTCGGCGCTCGACATCGCCCTGTGGGACCTGAAGGCCCGCATCCTGGAACTCCCGCTGGCGCGTCTGCTCGGCGTCGCCCGCGAGCACGTTCCCGTCTACGGCAGCGGCGGCTTCACGACGTACCACGACACACATCTGGCCGCGCAGCTCAATGGCTGGGTGCACGGTCAGGGCATCCCCCGCGTCAAGCTGAAGATCGGCGAGAGCTGGGGCCGGGCGGTCCCGCGCGACCTGTCCCGGGTCCGTACGGCCCGTGAAGTCATCGGCCCCGACGCGGAGTTGTACGTCGACGCGAACGGCGCGTACACCCGCAAGCAGGCGGTCCGGGTCGGCAACGCCCTGGTGGAGCACGGCGTGGGCTGGTTCGAGGAGCCCGTGTCCTCGGACGATCTGACGGGCCTGCGCCTGGTCCGTGACGCGCTCGTCTGCGATGTCACGGCCGGTGAGTACGGCTACGACCTGCCGTACTTCGCCCGCATGATCGCGGCCGGCGCCGTGGACTGTCTCCAGGTGGACGCGACCCGCTGCGGAGGTATCACGGAGTTCCTGCGCGCGGCTGCCCTGGCGCAGTCCCACGGACTGGAGATCTCCACCCACTGCGCCCCGCACGCGCACGCCGCGGCCGCCGCCTCGCTCCCCAACATCCGTCACATGGAGTGGTTCCACGACCATGTCCGCATCGAGGACATGTTCTTCGACGGGGCACTGGATCCGACGGGAGGGACGGTCCGCCCGGTGGCGGGGGTGGGCCACGGTCTGACGCTGCGGACGGAGGAGGTGGAGGAGTACCGGGTGGCCTGAACTCCGGCGCCCCGGTACTCCCCTGCCCCGCCGCCGTTCAGCCCCGGCGGCGCAACCCCGCGGTCACCGCGGCACCCAGCCCACCGGCCGCGGCGGCCACGAGCATGCGTCCCCGGTTCCGCGACAGCCAGTCCTGCGGGCTCCTGGACACGGCCTCCTCGTCGAAGCGCCCGTGCGCCCCGAAGTCCCGTCCGTGCGGCCCGTCCGCGGGCGCCCACAGGTTCCCGGGACCGCCGTGCTCGCCCTCTTCCTGCTGCGCATCGAAGTTGGTGCGAGCGAGGTAGCGGTCCAGCACCCCGGGGGCGACCGCGTTGGCGAGGAGCGTGGCCACGGTGGACCCGCCGACCCAGTACTCCCGCCGCCGTCCGTGGGAGGCCGCGTGCACGATGGCGCGCGCGGCGATCTCCGGCTGGTACACCGGGGCCACCGGACGGGCCTTCCCGGGCATCCGGTTCAACACCCAGTCGAACTGGGGCGTGTTGAGGCCCGGCAGCTGCACCATGGTGGTACGGACGCCGCTGCCCGAGTGGAGCAGCTCGCACCGCAGGGACTCGTTGAAGCCCTGGATGGCGTGCTTGGCCCCGCAGTACGCGGACTGCAGGGGGATGCCCCGGTAGGCCAGCGCGGATCCCACCTGCACGATGGTTCCCCGGTCCCGCGGCAGCATGTGGTGGAGGGCGGCCCGGGTGCCGAACACATAGCCCAGGTACGTCACTTCGGTGACCCGCCGGAACTCGTCCGGGGTGATCTCCGTGAACGGCGCGAAGACCCCGGTGAAGGCGTTGTTGACCCAGACGTCGATGTGCCCGAAGGCGTCGACGACCTGCTGGGCCGCGTCGTCGACCGCCTTGGGGTCGGACATGTCGACGCTCACGACGAGCGCCTCACCGCCCACCCGCTGTACGTCGTCGGCGGCGGCCGCGAGACCTTCGCGGCCGCGGGCCAGCAGGGCGATGCGGGCCCCGCGTTCGGCGAAGGCACGGGCCGTGGCCCGTCCCACGCCGCCGCTGGCCCCGGTCACCACGACGACCTTGCCGTGCTTCACACGCGTTTCCTTCCCTGCGTCACGCACCACGCGTCAGGCCCGGTGGTGCGGCTGCTCGGGGTCGTTGTCGTCCTGCCGCGGCGCGGAGCCCGGTTCCGGTGTGCCCGGAGTTCCGGGGGCGACGGGCGGCATGGGCGGGTACGGCGTCCCGAGCCCGCTCGTCGGGGCGGCCACCGGTGCCGTCCCCGCGGCTCGGCCCTGCACGGCCGCCGTCGCCTCCGCCTCCCGCCCGGCGGTCGGCCGGGACGCGGACGGCCGGGCCGCACCGCGCAGTACGTAGGCCACGGCTCCCAGGATCACCGCGGTGATCAGTGCGGCCGCCCAGTCGGGCAGCCCGAGGGCGAGGGCGAGGCCCACGGCGAGTGCCAGGGCCGCTCCCGCGTACAGCGCGACGGCGCCGGACGCGGCGTACAGCATGGCCGTACGACGCTGCTTGCGCGTCTGCTCGCGCAGCTCGTCCCGTACGGTCTCGCGCGCCACCTGCGCCAGCTCGTCGACCAGATGCCTGTCCAGATGCTCCAGGTGATCCAAGCACTCCATGGCCGCCGGGTACCCGCACAGGCGTGCGCATAACGCCGGGCCGCGTTTCGGTACGGGCGGCCGGGTCGGGAGGATCGCGTGAAACGATCTCCGCGGCCCGCCCGCCGCAACTAGGCTCGTCCGTATGGACATTCTGGGAACCACGCTGCGTGTCTGTGTCGACGATCTGGAGGCCGCGGTCGTCTTCTACGAACGGCTCGCGGGCGCCACGGCCCTGCGTTTCGAGCGCGGCGGCGTCCAGGTGGCCGCGGTGGGCTGCTTCCTGCTGATGAGCGGCCCCGAGGCCGAGCTGGAGGTGCTGCGCAAGGTCGCGGCGACCATCGCGGTGAAGGACGTCGACGAGGCCCACCAGTTGCTCAGCGAGCTGGGCGCCCGGGTCATCGCGGGCCCGGTGCCCACACCGGTGGGCCGCAATCTGATCGCGATGCATCCGGACGGCGTGGTCTACGAGTACGTGGACCGCAACGTCACCTAGCGGGACCGGCTCCCTCCATCGGCGCGCGCATCCGGGAGTCGTGGTGCGGCGGCAGCGGTTCGTCGCTGATCCGGCTCCACAGGCCGCCGATCGCCTCGGCGCCCTCCCTCAGGTCGGCGACCTCGAAGCCCTCGTCGAAGACGGCCCGGGCCGCCTCGGGCCGCCCCTCGGCGAGCAGCAGCCCGGCCTCGATCAGCCGGAACCTGCCGCGGGCCGGATCGCCGGATACAGCCGCTCCCACACGGAACGCGCCTCGCCCGTACGCCCCGCCGCGAGCAGCGCCTCCAGCGTCTCGCGGCCGAGCGCGGCGGTGGCCGCCGTCCACGCCTCGCGTCGTCGCGCCGCTCGTGGTCACTGCGTTCGTAGCGCGGCGGCACCACCACGCCGCCCTCCAGGGCGGCGTGCAGCCCCTGCACGATCCGCTGCTCGCGCAGGGCTCCGGCCGGCTTGTAGCAGCCGGGGACCGTGCCGGGGGCGGGCGGGCGCAGGCCGAGGTTGGAGAGGGCGTCCAGCACGACGATATTCCGCATGCGGATCGTCCTCGCCGACGTACAGTCGGCCGGTCCACGGAGGTACGCGAGGGAGCGACAGTGAGCGAGCAGCACACCTACCGGGTGATCGTCCGCGGCACGTGGGAGGGGCTCACCGAGGAGGCCCGTGCCCGGCTGCTCGCCGAGGCGGCGGATCACGGCATGGCGAGCATGCGGTTCTCCGAGGAGGGCTCGCTGTCGTACGAGCCGGTGCCGCTGAAGCACTTCTCGATGCGGTACGTGGTGGTGTCGGACGCGGCGGACGGCGAGGAGATGGCGGGCGCGGTCGCCGAGGACCGCGCGGAGACGGCCCTGCGGGAGCTCGGCTACGGCTTCGGCGTCCTGAAGTCGACGGTCACCGACCTCGACACCATGAAGATCAACCGGAAGCCCGCATCTCGGCGGTGATCGCCCACCGCTCGTGGTCCCGCCAGTCCCCGTCGATGTAGATCATCTTCGGGGAGAACCCCTCCAGCCGGAAGCCGCAGCTGCGGGCGAGGGCGAGGGAAGCGGTGTTGCCGGGCTGTGCGTTGATCTCGAGCCGGTGCAGCCGCATCGGGCCGAAGGCGTGGTCGACCACGAGGTTCAGCCCCTCGCGCATCAGCCCGCGCCCGGCGGCGTGCGCGAAGACGCCGTAGCCGAGGGCACCGCACCGGAAGCCGCCCTCGACGATGTTGTTGATGTTGATGAACCCGGCGATGGCCCCCTCGCCGCGCTCCCCGTCCTTCTCGCAGACCAGGAACCCCGCCTTGGTCGAGTCCTCGATCAGCCGGCCGGCGTAGGCGAGATACGCGCTCTCACTGTCCGGCGGGAACAGCCACGGCTGGTGGAGTTCCTTGCTCTCCCTGGCCCGGGCGGTGAACTCGGCGGCGTCCTCGTAGGTGAAGTGACGCAGGCCCACGCGGGGGCCTTCGGCGAGATAGCGGGATGCGGTGTGCGGCATCCTGTCACCCTACGACGACCCGTTCAGCGCAGAGCGGGTTCGTCGAGTGTCAACGTGCCCGTGTCCGCGTCGAGTTCGGCGGACACACCGAACGGCATGGTCAGTGCCCCCTCGCAGTGCCCGAATCCGAACTCCTCCACGACGGGCACGCCGAGACCGCCGAGCCGGTCGGCGAGGACGGCTCGCAGCGGGCCGTACGGTCCGCACCCGGCCCAGGAGCCGAGGGCGATCCCCTGGACGCCGTCCAGCCAGCCGGTGCGCAGGAGTTGTGTCAGCATGCGGTCGACGCGGTACGCCTGCTCCCCCACGTCCTCGATCAGCAGCAGCCCGTCCCCGGCCCCGGTGCGGGCGTGCCGCGTGCCCAGGTCGGAGGCGAGCAGGCTGAGGCAGCCGCCCAGCGTGACCCCGCGGGCCCTGCCGGGGGCCAGTATGGCGCCCCGGGAGGTGAGGACGCGGACGGTCTCCGGAGCGAACAGGGTGGCCCTCAGATGCTCCTGCGCGACGGTGTTCTTGACGAAGTCGGCTCCGGCGGCGGCCGGCCCGTACAGCGTGACCAGTCCCGCCCGGGTGGCGAACGCCTGGTGCAGCGAGGTGACGTCGCTGAAGCCGACGAAGACCTTCGGTCCGGCGGCCCGCATCGCCTCCCAGTCCAGCAGGTCGATCATTCGCTGGGCACCGTAACCGCCCCTGGCGCACAGCACCGCGTCCACGGAGGGGTCGCACCAGGCCTGCTGGAGGTCGGCGGCGCGATCGGCGTCGGATCCCGCCAGATAGCCCAACTCGCCGTGTGTGTCCAGGACATGCGGGGCGACCACCGGGTCGAGGTCCCAGCCGCGCAGGAGGTCGAGCCCGGCCTGGAGCCGTTCCTCCACCACAGGCCCGCTCGGCGCGACCACGGCCACGCGGGCTCCGGGCGCGAGCCTGGACGGGCGTACGATTTGCTTCACCTGGTGAGCTCCAATGTCGGGACGCCGGGCGGGTTCAGCCCGAACACCTGGGCGTACAGGGAGAGTTCGGCCTCCAGTGCGCGGATCATCGTGTCCGCGCGGCGGAACCCGTGCCCCTCCCCCTCGAAGGCCAGGTAGGCGTGCGGCACCTGCCGGCCGGCGATCCGGGCGAGGAACCGCTCGCACTGCGCGGGCGGGCAGATCACGTCGTCCAGGCCCTGGAGCAGCAGGAAGGGCGCGGTGATCCGGTCGGCGTGCTCGACGGGCGAGCGTTCCACGTACCGTCCGGGGACCTCGGCGAGCGGTCCGACCAGGCTCTCCAGGTACTGGGACTCGAAGTCATGGGTCTCTCCGGTGCCCCAGCCGGCCAGGTCGAGGATCGGGTAGACGATGGTGCCGCAGGCGTAGACGTCGGTCATGGTGAGCGAGGCGGCTGCGGTCCAGCCGCCCGCGCTGCCGCCGCGGACCGCGAGCCGGTCGCGGTCGGCGGTGCCCTCGTCGGCGAGGGCGAGCGCGACGGCCGCGCAGTCCTCGACGTCGACCACGCCCCACTGCTCGCGCAGCCGGTTGCGGTACTCCCGCCCGTACCCGGTCGAGCCGCCGTAGTTGACTTCGGCGACACCGATGCCGCGCGAGGTGAAGTAGGCGATCGAGAGATCGAGCACGAGGGGTGCGCGGCCGGTGGGGCCGCCGTGCGCCCAGACGACGTAGGGCGGCAGCTCCTCGCCCGGCGCCCGGTAGCCGGGGTGGTGCGGCGGGTAGACGTGGGCGTGGATGTCCCGGCCGTCCGGGCCGGTGAAGACGCGGATCAGGGGCTCGGGGTAGTGCACGGGGTCGACCGGGTCGTCGTGCTCGGCTCCGATCACCCGGGCCCGGCCCGTGCGGGTGTCCAGTTCCACGACCTCGTAGGCGGTGCGCGGACTGGCACCCACGGCGACGACCCGTTCGCCGTGCACGGCGAGGGTGGGCGCGAACTCGGTCCAGGGACCGGCCGCGTCGACGAGTTCACCCGTCTCGGGGTCCAGGATGCCGAGCGCGGTCGAGCCGGTGCCGTGCACGACGGCGATCAGTCCGCCGTCCAGCGGGGCGAACCAGCGGTGGCCGAGCTTCCACAGGGCGCCGCCGAACTCCTCCTCGCGCGGGCAGAGTTGCTCTCCGTCGCGGTAGAGGTTCCACCAGCCGGTGCGATCGCTCGCGTACAGGAGCTGCCCGTCGGACGACCAGTCGGCCTGCGCGATGGACTCCTCCGGACCGCCGGCCACCGTGCGGGGCTCCCGGAGCGTGCCCTCGTGGACCTCGGCGACGATCAGCTCCGTGCCGTCCCAGGGCATCCGCGGGTGGTCCCAGGCGAGCCAGGCCGCGCGCGAGCCGTCGGGCGAGAGACGGGGCCCGGTGACGAACCGGTGGCGGTCGTCGGTGAGTTCACGCACCGCGTCCCGGTCCTGCACGGCCGAGCCGTCCAGCGGCACGGCGGCCAGGACCCGGCGGACGTCGGTGGGACCGTCGCCGGTGAACTCCTCCAGGACGCACCACACTTCACCGAGCTCGGGTCTCAACTGGGGCTCCGCCCAGCGCAGTCCGCCGCCCACCGGTGAGACGGGCGTGAGGGGACGCGGCTCGCCGCCGGGCTCGTACCGGTACAGCCGCTGGTCGGCGAAGTGCACGAACACGACGAGCGGTTCGCCGGCCACCACCGCGCCGGCCCAGGGGTGGCCGCCGTACTCGATGACCCGGCTGCGCACGTTCCAGGGCGCGGGCAGCACCGACTCCTCGGTCCCGTCGGCGTGTCTGCGCACCAGGGTGCGGCGACCGCCCTCGGTGGGCCGGGGTTCGGTCCACCACACCTCGTCCCCGACGAAGCCCAGCCATTCTGGGTGTCCGTCGTGCGCGGCCGCCAGCGCCGCGTCGATGGGCGAGGACCAGGAACCGTATGCCGACGTCTGCACGTTCTCCCCCACTTGCTCAGGCCGTTCGCAGGAAGCGGTCGAGTACCCGTACGCCGAAGTGCAGCGCCTCGACGGGGACGCGCTCGTCGACCCCGTGGAAGAGCGCCTGGTAGTCGAAGCCCTCCGGGAGCTTCAGCGGCGCGAACCCGTACCCGGTGATGCCCAGGCGGGAGAACTGCTTGGCGTCCGTGCCGCCGGACATGCAGTACGGCACCACGTGTCCCTCGGGCGCGAACTCCTCGACGGCGGCACGCATGGTGGCGTACGTCGGTGAGTCGACCGGCGCCTGGAGGGCGACCTCGCGATGGCTGAACTCCCAGTCCACGTCCGGGCCGGTGAGCAGGTCCAGGGTCGCACGGAACTCGTCCTCGCCGCCGGGCAGATAACGGCCGTCGACGTAGGCCACGGCCTCCCCCGGGATCACGTTGAGCTTGTAACCGGCCTCCAGCATGGTCGGGTTGGCGCTGTTGCGCACGGTCGCCTCGACCAGCTTGGCGGCGGGGCCCAGCTTCTCCAGCAGGCGGTCCACGTCGGTGAGGTCCGTCTCGATGCCGTAGAGCGCGGCGAGTTCGGAGAGGGCCGCGCTGACGGTCGGGGTGAGCCTGAGCGGCCACTCGTGCTCGCCGATACGGGTGACGGCGGCCGCGAGCCGGGTGACCGCGTTCTCCTTGTTGACCTTGGAGCCGTGCCCGGCGCGGCCGCGCGCGGTGAGCTTGAGCCAGCCCGTGCCGCGCTCGCCCGCAGCGATGGGGTAGATCTGCCGTCCGCCGCCGTCGTGGAAGGTGAAGGCGCCGGACTCGCTGATCCCCTCCGTGCAGCCCTCGAAGAGCTCCGGGTGCTTGTCGGCGAGGAACCCGGAGCCGTCCACGGCGCTGGCCTCCTCGTCCGCGGTGAAGGCGATCACGAGGTCCCGCCGGGGCCGTACGCCCTGCCGCGCCCAGGACCGCACGACGGCCAGGATCATCGCGTCCATGTTCTTCATGTCGACCGCGCCGCGCCCCCAGACGACCCCGTCGCGGACCTCCCCGGAAAAGGGGTGCACGCTCCAGTCGGCGGCCTCGGCGGGCACCACGTCCAGATGACCGTGGACGAGCAGGGCGTCCGCCGACGGGTCGGAGCCCTCGATACGGGCGACGACGTTCGTACGGCCCTCGGTGCGCTCCAGCATCAGGGGTTCCAGGCCCGCCCCGGCCAGCTGCTCGGCCGCGTACTCGGCGGCGGGGCGCTCCCGGCAGTCGCCGCCGCCCCGGTTGGTGGTGTCGATGCGGATGAGGTCGGAGGTGAACCGGACGACCTCGTCCAGTGCCTGCAGGTCAGCCATACTGCTCCTCCACGGCGGCCGAGACGATGGTGGTGACCGCCTTGAAGGTACGGATTCCCCCGTACATGGTCTCGTTCGTGTAAGCCACCTTCCGCACCCCGATCCGCTCCACACCCGGCACCACGGTGGCGGCCATCGCGAGGTGCTCGGCGTCGAACTCGACGGCGATCGTGAACGGCCCCGCCTGTACGGGTTCCTGACGGACCGCCAGCTGTACGGACTCCTTGGCCGCGGCCCGGATGTCGGCGGCGGTGCGGGCCGGCGTACGGCACACGGCCGCGTACCGCGAGACATGGTCCTTGACGGCGACCTTCAGCGCCTCGGGGGCGTAGCCGAGGGCGTCCTCGCAGGCCACGTCGTCTCCGGTGACCAGGACGACGGGGACGCCGTACTCGGCCACCACCTGCGCGTTGAGGTACCCCTCGCTCGCGGGGACGTCGTTCAGCCACACCCCGGTGATGGAGTTGGCGAGGTAGGTGTGGGCGAGGACGCCCTCCTGGCCCGCGCCCGCGTGGTAGCCGAGGAACGCGATGCCGTCGACGTCACCGTGCTGGACGCCCTCGACCATGGACAGCGACTTGTGCCGCCCGGTGAGCAGCTGCGCGCGCTCGTCGAGCCGCTCCAGGAGCAGGTTGCGCATGGTCCAGTGGGCCTCGTTGACGAGCACCTCGTCGGCTCCCCCGTCGAAGAAGCCCAGCACGGCGGCGTTCACGTCCGAGGTGAACATCGACCGGCAGCGCTCCCACTGCGGTGTGCCGGGCAGCACGTCGGCCGGCCAGGTCACGCCGGTGGCGCCCTCCATGTCGGCGCTGATCAGGATCTTCATGGTGCGCCACGTTACGCGTCCCGGAGGTTTACGTCGCCCGCGAATGGTGAGGCGAGCCGAATGCGGCTCACCCCTGCCGCCCCGGCAACGCACAGAAGACGACTGTCCTCCCTCGCGTGTTCCACAGGAGACAGTCAAGGAGAAGAGTGAGCGACACCGCACAGCCCGTCCGGTCGCAGGCACGGCGGACGGCGGCGACCACCGCGCCGAAGAACCCGCCCGGACACCCGAAACAGCGCGACGCGTTCTTCGACAACGCCAAGTACCTGGCGATCGTGCTGGTGGCCATGGGGCACGCCTGGGAGCCGCTGCGCTCCGACAGCCGTGCCGTCACCGCGCTCTACACGATCGTCTACGCCTTCCACATGCCCGCGTTCATCATCGTCTCGGGCTACTTCTCCCGCTCGTTCGACGCGAGTCCGGCGAAGATCAAGCGGCTGGTCACCGGGGTCGTCGTCCCTTACGTCGTGTTCGAGACGGCGTACACCTATTTCACCCGGTGGTCGGACGGTGTCCCGGACCGGGCGATCAGCCTCCTGAACCCGCTGTATCTGACCTGGTTCCTGGCCGCCCTGTTCATCTGGCGGCTGACGACGCCGATCTGGCGCGCCGTGCGGTGGCCGCTGCCGATCGCCCTCACGATCGCCGCGCTCGCCACGCTCAGCCCGTCCATCGGCGACGACCTCGACCTCCAACGCACCCTGCAGTTCCTGCCGTACTTCGTACTCGGCCTGTGTCTGCGCCCCGAGCACTTCTCGCTGGTGCGGCAGTGGCGGGTGCGGCTGCTCGCGGTGCCGGTCTTCGCGGCCGCGGTGGTGTTCTCGTACTGGGCGGTCCCGCGCATGGACTACGCCTGGTTCTTCCACCGCGACGCCGCCGAGGACTTCGGGGTGCCCGCCTGGTACGGGCCGCCGATGACGCTCGCCCTCTTCGGCTGCTCGCTCGTCCTGGTCGCCTGTTTCCTGTCCTGGGTGCCGGGGCGCCGGATGTGGTTCACGACCCTGGGCGCGGGCACGCTCTACGGCTATCTGCTGCACGGTTTCGTCGTCCAGGCCGGCAAGCACTTCGACTGGGCCGGTCACCGCTGGCCGCACACCCCGCTCGGCGAGATCGCCGTCACGCTCGTCGCCGGTGCCGTGGTGACCGTGCTGTGCACCGCTCCCGTGCGGCGGGTCTTCCGGTGTGTGATGGAGCCACGAATGGAGTGGGCGTTCCGGAAGACCCCGCCCGTCACGGGCGGGGTGCCCTCCCAGGTACGCCGATAGGACGCCTTCACCTCCGGGCCGTCAGGCGGTGCGGCCCACCACCCACCACTTCGACGGCAGTTCGATCCGGGTGCCGTCGGCCCGGTACTCGGTGGTGATGAGCGGCAGGTCCCCGCTCGCCACGATCGTCAGCCCGGCAGCCCCGAGGTACACGGGCACCGCCTCGTCGGCGACCTCACCGGGGGCGATGCCGTGCCGGAAGATGGGCGCGAGCTTGGCGGGCGGTCCGTCGGGGCCCTGCGCCAGGCCCATCAGGATGGCCTTGGCGGCCTCGGAGAGCTCGACGAGGAAGGCCCGGCCGCGCTCCCCGACGAGTGTGGCGATCCCGTCGACCAACTGCTGCCGGTCCTCGGGCGCGGCCTGGTGCAGTACGCCCCGCATGTAGACGTTGGTGTCCCCGAGTTCGGCGTGCAGGTTCTCCGGCTCGCGCTTGTCGGAGGCGTCCAGCAGCCGGTACGTCACCTGTCCTTCGGGGTCCGCGTCGCGGGCGCGGTCGAGGGCGGCGGGCGACAGGTCGACGCCGATGACCTGGGTGAAGTGCGCGGCGAGGAAACGGCTCTGGGTGCCGTTCCCGCAGCCCAGGTCCACGAGGGGCAGCCCGGGGTCGACCAGGAGCGGCTCGAAGTGGGCAAGGTGGACTCCGGCGGTCAACACCGGCTCCGCGTCCCAGAAGACGGCCCCCTGCCGCCCCGGGGCCTCCCGCCAGAAGCCCTCCCAGGACTCCCGGTACCGACCAGTCACGCTCATGCCCAACTCCCCAGGATGCGACACAAACCCGCCACACTGACGGGCCAGTACGGTGTATCGCGCCAAGGTCACGCGGACAAGCGCATGGCGCATTCCTTCACTGTGAGTTCGACGGACACGCAACCGCAGGCGCCCCTCAGCGACGCGGCAGGGTCAGTTCGAACCAGACGGTCTTCCCTGCCTTCGTACGACTCGCGCCCCACTCCCGGGCGAGCGTGCTGACCACCCTGAGTCCCCGCCCTCGCTCGTCGGTGGGGCCCGCACTCAGCAGGTTCGGCAGGTCATGATCGTCGTCGTCCACCTCGCACAGCAAGGTGTCCCCCCGTACGAGCCGCAGCTGGACGGGACGGCTGTGGGAGTGCCGCACCGCATTGGTCACCAGCTCGCTCACCATGAGCTCCGCGCCGTCGGCCAGCTTCGCCAGCCCCCAGTCGTGCAGCTGCTCACGCACCACTGCCCGGGCCCGCCCCACCTCGACCGGATCGAGGGAGATCCGCCACTCGGCGACGGCGTCCGGTTCGATGCCGTTGAGTCGGGCCATGAGCAGCGCCACGTCGTCCTTGCGGCCACCGCGCGGGTTCAGCGCGCGGATGATCGCGTCGCAGGCGTCGTCCATGGAGGCGGCCGGATGCGCGGCGGACTCGGTGAGCGTCGCGAGACCCACCCCGATGTCCTCGCCCCGCACCTCCACCAGCCCGTCGGTGCACATCAGCAGCCGGTCTCCGGGCTCCACGCGCACGCGTACCGCCTCGAAGGGCACCCCGCCGACGCCGATGGGCGCCCCGGTGGGCAGGTCGAGCAGTTCACTGCGCCCGTCCCCGGCCCGCACGATCACCGGCGGAATGTGCCCCGCGTTGGCGATGTGGAGCTCGCTCGCGATCGGGTCGTAGACGGCGTAGAGACAGGTCGCGAGGTAGGTGTCGCCGAGTCGCTGGGCGAGGTCGTCGAGGTTGCGCAGCAGCTGGGCGGGCGGCAGGTCGAGCGCGGCCATGGTCTGCACGGCCGTACGCAACTGGCCCATCATGGCGGCCGAGTTGAGCCCGTGCCCCATGACGTCCCCGACAACCAGAGCCGTCCGCGCGCCGGGCAGTTTCACGGAGTCGAACCAGTCGCCACCGACCCGGCCGAGGAGCGTGCCCGGCAGATAGCGGGTGGCGATGTCGCAGCCCGCCATGCGCGCCGGGATGTGCGGCAGCATGCTGTCCTGGAGGGTCTCGGCGACGGACTCCTGGAAGGTGTACATGCGCGCGTTGTCGAGCACGAGGCCCGCGCGGGCGGCGAGTTCGGCGCCGGTGACCCGGTCCATGTCGTTGAACTCCACGCGCTCGGGGTGCCGCAGGAGGATCATGAACCCGAGGACCACGTTGCGGGCCTTCAGCGGTACGACGAGCATGGAGCGGCTGGTGATCAGCGGCCTGATGTCCCGCTTCTCGAACTGCGAGGCGATCGCGTGCCCCATCTGTTCGCTGATGCGCGGCACGAGGACGGGCTCACCGGTGGTCATGCACTGGAAGAACGGGGTGTGGGCGGGGAACGGCATGGCCTCGCCTACCGGCACCACGTCGTCCCAGCGGCCGGGTTCGTCGGTGTGCTCCAGCGCCACCCGGTGCCACATGGTCGTGGTGTCCGGCACGCCGTCGGGGAATCCCTCGCCGGCGACGACCTGTTCGCGCAGATAGGTGCCGGCGACGTCGGTGAAGCGGGGCACGACGGCGCGACTGACCTCGACGATGGTCTGCGCCAGGTCGAGGGAGGTGCCGATCTTCCCGCTGACCTCGTTGAGGAACTCCAGACGCTCGCGTACGGCGACGTACTCGAGGTCCTCGCCCTCGTCCGGTTCGTCCTGCGGCAGCGGCAGGCCCGCCGCGACCGCCCGGGCCGCCCGCTCGCGGCGGGCCCTGCGCTCGGCACGCCGGGGCACGCCCCAGTCGGGGGTGACGGGCACCCGGTCGTTCTGGCTGAACTCCAGCACGGGATAGCCCAGTTCGAGTATCTGCGCGACGATGCGGGCGCTCTCCCCGACGCTCATGCTGGGCAGGATCTCGGGCAGCCTGCGGGCGAGTTCGTCGGCGCCGGGGAAGTCGGTGTGCAGGGCGAAGACGGGTGCGATCCGCTCCACTCCCCTGCCGCCCTCGTCCAGATCGAGGTCCTGGTCGAGGTCCTGGTGGAGTCCGCCCGCGTCGGCGGCCAGGACCAGCAGCCGTTCCCTGCCGGGGCCCACCAGCGGGTAGGCCCACCACAGGACGTCGACACGGTCCGCGCCGGGCGCGGTGAGCCGGGCGCGCCCGGCGGCCGGGTAGGACAGCCCGCTGTCGAGGGAGGACTCGAGGTCGGGCCCGAGTCCGTCGTATGCCGCGTACCCGGCGTAGGGCGGGGTGTCCTCCGCGACGGGGAGTGCTCCGGAGACGGGCAGCAGGTCGGCCGCCGAGCGGCCGATGGCCTCCTCCTTGCCGACGCCGAACAACCTGCCGGCGCCCCGGCTCCAGTGCGAGACCAGGCCGTCGCGGTCCACCACGACCACGGCCAGCGGGACACGTCCGGCCGCGGCGGGTCCGTCCGCCGCGCTGCTCCCAGCCCCGCGGCTGGGAGGTGCGCCCCTCTCGGTGCCACGGTCCATGGCCCAGCCCTCTCTCCGCAAGATCTGTGCCGCCTGCTCCACCGTACGGCGCCGGTCGGTCACGGTGGGCGGCAATGTGGGAATTGGCCCGGACCGGAAAGCCCCGGCGCACACCCCCGCGCTGACGCGCCGTCAGTCGTGTCCGAGCTGGAGATCCAGCTCCGTCCGGCCGCCCCCGGCCACCTGGAGGACGGTGGCGACCGGCGGGTAGCCGGCGGCGATGACGGTGTACTCGCCGCGGGACAGGTCGACGAACCGGAAGCTTCCGTCGGGGTCGGTCGTGAGGGAGTCCAGCACGTTGCCGGCGACGTCCAGGAGCGTCACGCGCGCGTCCTCGACGGACCGTCCGCCACCGGTCCGCACCGTTCCGCGCAGTACCGCGCCGCCCGCGAGTTCGACGTCCTGGCGGGTCTCGCGGGCGGCCCGGACGGAGACGGGGAGCGCGGCGGGCCGGAACGCGGGTGCGCCGGCGGCGAGGGTGTACTCCCCCGCGACCAGCTCGGTGATGACGTAGGAGCCCTCAGGTCCGCTGCGGGTGGTGGCCACCACCTCACCGTGCGCGTCGGTGAGGGTGACGGTGGCGTCCGGTACGGGTGTGCCGTCGGTAGTCACACGGCCCGTGAGCCGTCCGGCGCCGCCGAGGACGATGTCCAGTTCTACGGGGCGCTCGCCGATCGTGACGGCGACGGCCTGCGGCTGGTGCCCGCTCGCGGCGGCGATGAGGACGTACGCCCCCGGGCCGGGCGTGGACAGCGCGAACCGCCCGTCCTCGCCGCTGGCACCGCGCCCGGTCTGCGCTCCGGCCGCGTCGATCAGGGTGAGGGCGGCCCGGGGCACGACGTTCCCGTCGGCGCGCTGCACCGCGCCGCACACGGGGGCCGCGGCGGTGCGCGGCGAGCGCAGCGAGATGGGGGTCCCCTCGCCCGGAGGGTGCGGGAGAACCTGCGGGACCGGGGCGGTCTCCGTGTCGGCAGCGTGCGACACCAGCGGTTTCTCCTTGAGGAAGCAGGCGATCAGCAGGCCGAGGACGAGCACCGGCACGAGGTAGAGGAAGATCCTCGGCATGGCGTCGGCGTAGGCGCGGATGTAGTCGTCGCGGAGCGCCGGGGGCAGGGCGTGGACGAGCTGCGGGGTGATGGACTCGGGATCGGGGAGCCCTTCCGCCGCCGGGAGCCGCTGTCGGAGCGAGTCGGCGAGCCGGTCGGCGAAGAGGGTGCCGAAGATCGCCGCTCCGACGCTCCCGCCGATCTGCCGGAAGTAGTTGTTGGCGCTGGTGGCGGTGCCGAGGTCGGCCGGGCGGACGGAGTTCTGCACGGCGAGGATCAGCACCGGCATCACCATGCCGATCCCGGCACCGAGGACGGCCATCCAGATGCTGTACTGCAGCCGGGGCGTGTCGACTTCGAGCCGGGACAGCAGCCACATGCCGACGACGGACAGGGCGCTGCCGAGGATCGGCCAGCTCCGGTAGCGGCCGGTGCGGCTGATGAGTTGTCCGGCGCCGACGGAGGCGCCGACGATGCCGGCCATCATGGGCAGCATCAACAGGCCGGACTCGGTGGCGCTGGCGCCGTCGACCATCTGGAGGAAGGTCGGCAGATAGCTGGCGGCTCCGAAGAGCGCGACGCCGATCACCAGGCCCACCAGGCCGGTGACGGTGAAGACGGAGTCCCTGAACAGCCGGAGCGGGATGAGGGGTTCGGCGGCGAAGTGCTCGGCGACCAGGAAGAGGACGGTGGATGCCACCGCTCCGGCCCCGAGGCCGAGGACGACCCGTGAGTCCCAGGCGTACTCGGTGCCGCCCCAGCTGGTGAGCAGCACCAGGCAGGTGGAGGCGGCGGCGAGCAGCAGGGCGCCGAGCACGTCGAACCGTGGCCTCACCCGCGGCTTGGGAAGCTTCAGTACGGCGGTGACGACGACCAGGGTCAGCAGGCCGAAGGGCACGTTGACGTAGAAGCACCACCGCCAGGAGAGGTGGTCGGTGAAGTACCCGCCGAGCAGCGGGCCCGCGACGGAGGCGAGTCCGAAGGCGGCGCCGATCAGGCCCATGAAGCGGCCGCGCTGCCGGGGCGGCACGATGTCGGCGATGATCGCCTGCACGCCGATCATGAGGCCGCCCGCGCCGACGCCCTGCACCGCACGGAAAGCGATCAACTGGTCCATGGTCGCGGCCCGTCCGGCCAACGCGGAACCGGCGACGAAGACGAGGATCGCGAACTGGAAGACGCCCTTGCGGCCGAGCAGGTCGCCGAGCTTGCCGTAGACCGGCAGGCCGATGGTGGCGGTGAGCAGGTAGGCGGTGATCGCCCAGGACATCCGGTCCAGGCCGTGCAGCTCACCGACGATCTTCGGGAGCGCGGTGGCGACGATCATCTGCTCCAGCGCGGCGAGGAGCAGCGCGAGCATCAGCCCGAAGAAGATCAACCGCACCCGGCGCGGGCCGAGTTCACCGGTGGGGGCGGGAGCCTCCGGGGGCGCTTCGACCCGCTCCTCGTGCGGCGCAGTCGTCACGCCCATGTCCCGTTCCCCTCGTCACGCCTGCCACGCATTTCCCGCATAAGGCGACAACTACGAGCAAGCGTGACGAGTTACGGCACGCCGGGGGGCCGTACGGAGATCCACTCGATCCGGTGACCGAGATCAACCTCCGCCCGGCGCGGGGGACTTACTTCTCGACCTCGGTGGCGAGCCGGTCGAGGAGGGAGTCGTAGATCCGGCCGAGCCCCTTGGGGGCGAAGGTCTTCTCGAAGAAGCCGCCGATGCCGCCGGCGCCCTGCCAGGTGGTGGTCACGACGACGCGTGACTTGCCCTCACCGGCCGGGGTGACCCGCCAGGTGGTGACCATGGAGGAGTTGCGGTCCTTCTCGACGAGCTCGCCGTCGGTGGGCTCGGTGACCTCCAGGAGGCAGTCGCGCACGCGCTTGCTGGTGGCCTGGAGCTTCCAGTGGACGAGGGTGCCCTCGCCGTCGCCGCCCTCGCACACCTCGTACTCGCTGAACTGCTCGGGCAGCACCTTCGACCGCGTGCCGGTGTAGTCGGCGACGGCGTCGAACACCTTCTCCGCGTCCGCCGCGACGATCCGCTCCGTAGTGGCCTCGACCTGCGCCATCGACTTCCTCCAGGACTTCAAGTTCTCGGGCTTGGAGCAAGCCAACCACCCCCGCCCACGGCCGCCCAAATCGGGGTTGCCAAGGAATTCGAACAAGTGTTTCACTCGGAGGGCAGTGCTACCGAGGAGGCCTCATGCGCTGGGAGAACCTCACCGAGTCCGCCGAACACGGACGGGCCGACGCCGCCCTCTTCGGCGCCGACGCGGTGGTCAGCCGTACTTTCGACACACCCGAGTTCGCCGGGATCACGTTCCACGAGATCCGGGCCCGTTCGATCATCAACCGGGTGCCGGGAGCCTCCCGCATGCCCTTCGAGTGGACGGTGAACCCCTACCGCGGCTGCTCCCATGCCTGCGTGTACTGCTTCGCCCGCAAGACCCACAGCTATCTCGACCTGGACACCGGTCTCGGCTTCGACTCGCAGATCGTGGTCAAGGTGAACGCCCCCGAGCTGCTGCGCCGCCAGCTGGGCTCGCGCCGCTGGACCGGCGACCACATAGCGATGGGCACCAACGTCGACTGCTACCAGCGCGCGGAGGGCCGCTACCGGCTGATGCCGGGCATCCTCGCCGCCCTGCGCGACCACGCGAACCCCTTCTCGATCCTGACCAAGGGCACGCTGATCCTGCGCGACCTCGACCTGCTGCGGCAGGCCGCCGCGGTGACGGACATCGGCATCTCGGTCTCGGTCGGCTTCACCGACCCGGACCTGTGGCGCACGGTGGAGCCGGGCACGCCCGCTCCGGAGCGGCGCCTGGACGTCGTACGGACGCTGGGCGAGCACGGCATCGGGTGCGGGGTGCTGATGGCGCCGGTGATCCCGTTCCTGAGCGACCGGCCCGTGCAGCTGCGGGCCACCGTGCGCGCGATCGCCGCCGCGGGGGCCACCTCGGTCACCCCGCTGGTGCTGCATCTGCGGCCCGGGGCACGGGAGTGGTTCATGGCCTGGCTGAACCGGGAGCACCCGTATCTGGTACGCCGTTACGAGCGGCTCTACGCGGACGGCGCCTACGCTCCCAAGTGGTACCAGCGCCGGATCACCCGTCAGGTACATGAGCTGGCCCAGGAGTACGGCATCGGGCCCGCGGGCGCGGGGATGCCCCGGCAAATCCGGGAGCCGGAGCCCGAGGTCGAGCCACTGTCCGAACCGACCCAACTCACGCTGATCTGAGAGCGTTCGAGCGCATCGGACTGCCCAATCGGGTCAACTATCATCAGAACACGTTCTTCCGGGCGTACTTTCCGGGACGATGCGGCAGGGACCGTGACCCTCGCGGTCCGGAACCCTCCGTCCTGGGAGGACCCCATGAGAAAACGCGCAGCCGTGCTGTGCGGTGCCGCGGTCGTCGTGGCGGGCACCTTCACCGCCGTACCCGCCGACGCCAGCGCCCCGCAGCCCACCCACGTCACGCAGACCGCTCCAGCCGCGAAACCCACCTGGAAGAAGTGCGGCACCGCCGACTACCCCACGCTTCAGTGCGCGTCCCTCAAGGTGCCGCTCGACCACGCGAAGCCGCGCGGGAAGCAGATCACCCTTGCGCTCTCCCGTGTCCCGCACACCGCGAAGAAGTACCAAGGCCCGCTGCTGGTCAACCCCGGCGGTCCCGGTGGCAGCGGTCTGACCCTCGCCGGGTTCATCGCCTCCAGCCTGCCCAAGGCGGTCGCGGCGCAGTACGACGTCATCGGCTTCGACCCGCGCGGCGTGGGCGCGAGCAAACCCGCCCTGAACTGCAGGCCGGGCCACTTCAAGCCGGTGCGCCCCGACTCCGTGCCGAGCACACCCGCGATCGAGAAGGCCAACCTGGAGCGCGCCAAGTCCTTCGCCGCCGCCTGTGGTCGCAAGTACGCGGACGTCCTGCCGTACATCAACACGGTCAACGCCGTGAAGGACATGGACTCGATCCGTCAGGCCCTGGGCGCCAGGAGGATCAACTACTTCGGCTACTCGTACGGCACCTACCTGGGCGCGGTCTACGCGAAGCTCTTCCCGCACCGGGTGCGCCGCCTGGTCCTGGACTCGATCGTGGACCCGACCGGCGTCTGGTACGACGACAACCTCGCTCAGGACTACGCCTTCAACGACCGGCACCGCGCGCTGATGGCCTGGATCGCCACGTACGACTCGACCTACAGGCTCGGCACCGACCCGGAGAAGATCGAGGCCAAGTGGTACGCGATGCGCGCGGCCCTCGCCGAGAAGCCCGCGGACGGCAAGGTCGGCGCCTCCGAGCTGGAGGACGCGTACATCCCGGGCGGCTACTACAACGGCTACTGGCCCTACCTGGCCGAGGCGTTCGCGGCGTACGTGAACGACAAGAACGCCGACCCGCTGGTCGAGGTGTACGAGAACTTCGGCGCCGTGGACGCGTCCGGGGACAACGGCTACAGCGTCTACACCTCGGTCCAGTGCCGTGACGCCTCCTGGCCACGCGACTGGCGACAGTGGCGCAAGGACAACTGGGACGTGTACGAGAAGGCTCCGTTCATGACCTGGAACAACGCCTGGTACAACGCACCGTGCGCGTTCTGGCCCACGAGGTCGCTGAGCCCGGTGAACGTCGCCAACGGCAAGCTGCCGCCGACACTGCTCTTCCAGGCGACGAACGACGCGGCCACCCCGTACGAGGGCGGTGTCACGGTCCACCGGTTGCTGGCCGACTCCAGTCTCGTCGTCGAGCAGGGCGGCGGGAACCACGGCATCACGCTGAGCGGGAACACGTGCCTGGACAAGTACCTGACCGCGTATCTGACCGACGGCAAGGTGCCACGGGGCGGCGGCGAGGCCGACGCGGTGTGCCAGGCGCTGCCCGATCCGAAGCCTCTGACCTCCAAGGCGGCCTCGACGTCCTCGCGCGGCGCGACGCTGCACGGGCTGCTCGGCTTCCGCGGCTGAGCGTCTGACGCTCCGCCGGGCGCGGGCGTTGTCAGTGCCGTGGTCCACCATGGACGCATGAGTGAGCTGACCAGGATTCCCGCCCCGGACGGGGTCGCCCCCGCGGCCCAGTACTCCCACGTGGTGCTGGGCCGCGGCCGTTTCGTGGCGGTCTCGGGCCAGGTCGCCGTCGACGAGGGCGGCAAGGTCGTCGGGGACGGGGACGCCGCCGCCCAGGCCCGCCAGGTCTTCGAGAACCTCCGCCGCTGTCTGGCCGCCGCGGGAGCGACCTTCGACGAGGTCGTCAAACTCACCTACTTCGTCACGGACATGGCCCACCTGCCGGCGATCCGCGCGGCCCGCGCCGAGCACATACCCGACGACCGGCTGCCGGCGGCCTCCGCGGTCCAGGTGGCGGCGCTGGTGCGGCCGGAGTTCCTGATGGAGATCGAGGCGTTCGCGGTGATCGCCGAATAATGCGGGGGCCGGAGCGGACGGAGGATGCCTAGGGTGCCGCCATGGACGATGATCGCCTTCGCATCCGCCCGATGGTGCTCGCCGACTGCGACCGTGTGGCGGAGATCCGTGTGCGCGGCTGGCAGAGCGCGTACCAGGGTCTGATCCCGCAGTCGTACCTCGACGCGATGAGCGTCGCGCGGGACGCCGAGCGCCACCGCGCCCGCTTCGGGCAGGGGGACGGCACAGTGGTGAACCTCGTGGCCGAGCGGGACGGCGAGGTCATGGGCTGGGCCTGTCACGGCCCGTACCGGGACGGCGAAGTCCGCACCGCCGACGCCGAGTTGTACGCCGTCTACGTCGACCCCCGGCGCTACGGCACCGGCATCGGACACGCCCTGCTGCGGGAGGCCCTGTGGAACCGCACGGCCTTGGGCCACGACCGCATGTACCTGTGGGTCCTCAAGGGCAACAGCCGTGCCCGCCGCTTCTACGAGCGGGCGGGCTTCGAGGCCGACGGCACCGAGGAGCCCTTCGAGGCGGACGGCATCCCGGTGCCGGAGGTGCGGTACGCGCGAACCCTCAACCCCTGACAGCTCACCGCTGCTTCGGAATCCGCGCGAGCGCGTGCACCGCCGCCTCCGCCAGCGACGGATGCGCGAGAGCCTCGTGCAGTACGGGTCTGGCGCGGGCGTCGGCCAGCGTGCCGAGGCCCTCCACGCAGGCGAGCGCCACGCGGCGGTAGGGGTCGTGCGGACGCAGTCGGCGTTCCAGCGTGGTGATGAGGGCGGGGACGGACTCGGGGGCGCGCAGTTCGGCCAGCAGCCGGACCGGGTGCAGGGCGTAGGCGACGCGCAGCTCGTTGGTGGCGAGGGTGGCGGCCGCGCGAGCCGTGCGCGGGTCGTCGAGCCGAGCGAGGGCGTACGCGGCGGCGGCGCAGCGCGGCGGATCGCGGTGGTTGAGCAGCAGGACGAGCGACTCGAAGGCCCGGCGGTCCCCGGCGAGGCCCAGCCGGAACGCGGCCAGCTCCCGGGCCCACAGCGGCTGTCCGGGTTCGGTGAGCACTCCGGCCAGCTCGTCCAGATCCTCCGTCGCCACCAGACGGTCGACGGCGGCCGGCGCTCCCGACTCCTGCCGTAAGCGCTCCGTGAGCGATCGCAACTCTTCGTCCATGAACCCGAGGTTAGGCGGCTGGTCCGGGGTGCGGGACGTACATCACAAATCCGGGGGCTGGCGCGCTCGTTACCCACCGGTTAAGCTCAGACGAGCGAGTTACCCACTCGTGGAACTCCTCGCGGTGGCCTGGTGACGCAGCCGCCGTGAGAGCAGTCGGTTCGGTACCTCAGGTACCACCTGTACGACCCGGCCTGGGACAGGGCCGGTCGGCTCCACCGTTCTCCGGGCCTGTGCAAGGTCCGCGACGACGGCCCGGGCGTGTGCGCTCGCAGCCCGGCAACACCCGCATTCAGCAGTTCCTCACGCACCCGGTGCGCCCCTCGGCGTACCGGGTCGCGCTCCCAGTCGTCACCCTCATTCCTGGAGTTCCGCGATGGCCACTCCCCTGTCCGACCCTTCTCTGTCCCCGCTCAGGACGATCGCCGTCGTCGGCCTCGGCACCATGGGCACCGGTATCGCCGAGGTCCTCGCCAGGGCCGGCCGCGAGGTCGTCGGCATCGACATCAGCGAGGCGCAGGCCGCCAAGGCCCTCGCCGCCCTGGAGAACGCGACCGCCCGTGGCGTGGAGCGCGGCCGGCTCACCGAGCAGGAGCGCGCGGACCTCCTCGCCCGCGTCCGCACCTCCACCGACCTGCGCGCGGCGGCCGACGCCGACCTCGTCATCGAGGTGGCTCCGGAGTCGTACGAGATCAAGCACCAGATCTTCCGCGAACTCGACGGGATCGTGCGGCCCGAGACGATCCTCGCGACCGGCACCAACGCCCTGTCGGTGACCCGGCTGGCCGCCGACTCGGCCCGCCCGGAGCGGGTGCTGGGCCTGCACTTCTTCAACCCGGCGCCCGCGATGAAGCTGGTCGAGGTCGTCTCCTCGGTGCTCACCGCGCCGACGGCCGTCACCGCGGTCACCAACCTCGCCCTCGACCTCGGCAAGGAGCCCGTCGCGGTCGGCGACCGGCCCGGTTTCGTCGCCGACGGGCTGCTGTTCGGCTACCTCAACCAGGCGGCCGCGATGTACGAGGCGAAGTACGCCTCCCGTGAGGACATCGACGCGGCGATGCGGCTCGGCTGCGGCCTGCCCATGGGCCCGCTCGCCCTGCTCGACCTGATCGGCGTCGACACCGCGCGCACGGTCCTGGAGGCCATGTACGCCGAGTCCCGCGACCGGCTGCACGCCCCCGCGCCGATCCTCAAGCAGCTCAGCGAGGCGGGCCTGACCGGCCGTAAGTCGGGACGCGGCTTCTACACCTACGCGGCGCCGGGCAGCGCGACGGTCGTGCCGGACACGCTGACGCCCTCGGAGAACTCCGCGCAGGCCGGGGGCCGCGAGGTCCGTTCCGTCGGGGTCGCGGGCTCCGGGACCATGGCGTCCGGTATTGCGGAGGTCTTCGCCAAGGCCGGGTACGAGGTCGTGCTCGCCGCCCGCAGCGAGGAGAAGGCGCAGACGGCGAAGTCCCGTATCGGCAAGTCTCTTTCGCGCTCTGTCGACAAGGGCCGCATGACCGCCGAGGCGGCCGCGCAGACCCTGGACCGGATCACCGCGGCGGGTTCGTACGAGGCGTTCGCGGACGTCGACCTGGCCGTCGAGGCCGTCGCCGAGGACCTGGAGATCAAGCAGCAGCTGTTCCAGGCCCTGGACAAGGTCTGCAAGCCCGGCGCGGTCCTGGCCACCACGACCTCCTCGCTGCCCGTCGTCGCCTGCGCCCGTGCCACCTCGCGTCCGCAGGACGTGATCGGGATGCACTTCTTCAACCCGGCGCCGGCGATGAAGCTGGTCGAGGTCGTCCGCACGGTCCTGACGGCCGAGGACGTCCACGCCACGGTCCGCGAGGTGTGCGTCAGGATCAGGAAGCACGCGGTCGACTGCGGGGACCGGGCGGGCTTCATCGTGAACGCCCTGCTCTTCCCGTACCTCAACAACGCGATCAAGATGGTGCAGGAGCACTACGCGTCCCTCGACGACATCGACGCGGCGATGAAGCTGGGCGGCGGCTACCCGATGGGCCCCTTCGAGCTGCTGGACGTCGTCGGCCTGGACGTCTCTCTCGCGATCGAGAAGGTCCTGCACCGGGAGTTCCGTGACCCGGGCCTGGCTCCGGCCCCGCTCCTGGAGCACCTGGTGGCCGCGGGCTGCCTCGGCCGCAAGACCGGCCGTGGCTTCCGCGAGTATGCCCGCCGCTGAGCGCGGCGGCGACTGGTTCACAGACGGCGAGGACTGGGGCGGACTGCTCGATCCGGGCAGTCCTCTCCCGCCCGCGGGGACCGGCGGCGCCCGACCGGTCCCGGGCGGGACAAACCCCGGACACGCGCACCAACCTGCGCACATGCAGTACGTTCGGGTCATGCCCCAGCCCGCCAAGTCGTCCCGTACACCAGCCTCGTCCGACGTGCCGGAGAGTGCCGCGGTCAGTCGCGCCGCGGCCCAGCGGCTCAAGATGCGCCGAGAACTGGCCGCCGCCGCGATGGAGCTGTTCTCCACCAAGGGGTACGAGGCGACGACCGTCGACGAGATCGCGGCCGCGGCCGGCGTCGCCCGCCGCACCTTCTTCCGCCACTTCCGCTCCAAGGAAGAGGCGATCTTCCCCGACCACGACGACACACTGGTCCGGGCGGAGGCCGTGCTGAACGCGGCCCCCGCGCACGAGCACCCGCTCGACACGGTGTGCCGCGGCATCAAGGAAGTCATGAAGATGTACGCGGCCCGGCCGGAGATCTCGGTCGCCCGCTACAAGCTGACACGCGAGGTGCCGACGTTGCGGGAGGCGGAGATCGCCTCGGTGGCTCGCTATGAGCGGCTGTTCACGCGGTATCTGCTCGGGCACTTCGACGAGCACGCGCACGCCGACGACGCGAACGACGATCCGCTCCTGGCGGAGGTCGCAGCGTCGGCCGTGGTCACCGCGCACAACCATGTGCTGCGGCGGTGGCTCCGGGCCGGCGGGCAGGGGGACGTGGAGGCGCAGCTGGACCACGCCTTCGCGATCGTGCAGAAGACCTTCGGCACCGGGATCGGGGCGGGCCGCGGCACGACCGCCCAGCCGCCGACCGCCGCGACGGTCTCCACCCAGGGCGAGGTCCTGGTCGCGCTCGCCCGCACCGACGCCCCGCTGGACGAGGTCATGCGCACCATCGAGCAGGCACTCAAGGAGCATTCCTGACGTACATGTCAAGGGCCGGTACCGGGAAAACCCCGGTACCGGCCCTTTTTCGCGTTCGAAGAAATGTTTCTCTTCGAACTCTTCGCCAAGGATGATCCAGCTCCTCCGTGATCTTCACTGAAAATCCCTCTCGCGGTCCGACGGCATGGCAGGCTGTCGGACCGTCGGAATAAAAATCCGCAGGCCTGGGGAGGCCGGCGGTCTCGGCGCGCACACCGGAAAAATGCCTCGGGGGAACAGGGGAATGAGGCTCGGCGCGCGCCCTCTCAATCCTTTTTGCCGCCTGCTCGCGGCATTTTTCAGGGGGATCACTTTGTCTTTTTCCACTCCGCCCGTCGTCGGCATCATCGGACTCGGCTATGTCGGGCTGCCGACGGCTCTCGCTCTGCTGGAGTCGGGGCTCACGGTCATAGGCCTCGACGTGGACGCCGCCTGGCTGGACGCCATCCGCGAACGCCGCGTCGATCTGGTCCCGGACGACCACCGCCGGCTGCGCGTCCACACCGGTGACGGCCAGGGCGCCGACCGGTTCGTCCTGACCACCGACCCCACGGCCCTGCGTGCCGCCGAGGCGATCCTGATCTGCGTCCCGACTCCCGTCGACGACCATCTCGTACCCGACCTGCGGGCTTTGTCGGGTGCCTGTGCCACCGCCGCGGCCCAGGCCGTCCCCGGGCAGACCATCGTGCTGACCTCGACCAGCTACGTCGGCACCACCCGGGACCTGCTGCTGGGCCCGCTGGCGGAGCGCGGACTGCGGGTGCCCGAGGACCTGAGCGTGGCCTACGCCCCGGAGCGCATCGACCCGGGCAGCACCGAACACACCCAGAGCACGACCCCGCGGGTGGTCGGAGGAGTGAGTCCCGAGTGCACCCGGCGCGCCGCCGACGTACTGCGGCGTACCGGCGCGGAGGTGCACGAGGTGCTCTCGCCCGAGGCCGCCGAGATGACCAAGCTGCTGGAGAACACCTTCCGCGCGGTCAACATCGCCCTGGCCAACGAGTTCGCCACCATCTGCGGGGAGTTGGGCCTGGAGGCCCTGGAGGTCATCCAGGCGGCGGCCACCAAGCCGTACGGGTTCATGCCGTTCTTCCCCGGTCCCGGGGTGGGCGGGCACTGCATCCCCTGCGACCCGCACTACCTGCTGTGGCAGCTGCGCGAGAAGCGGGTCGCCTCGCCGCTGATCGACACGGCGATGACCGCGATCGCCACCCGGCCGCACGCGGTGCTGCAGCGCGCCCGGGACGTCCTCGCCGACCGGGGGGTGCCGCTGCGCGCGGCCAGTGTGCTGGTGGTCGGGGTGACGTACAAACCAGGGGTGGCCGACCTCCGGGAGTCACCGTCCCTGGAGATCATGGCCGCCCTCGGCGAGGCCGGCGCCGACGTGGCGTACACCGATCCGCTCATCCCGTCGGTGTCGGTGGGCGGGCGCCGGCTGCGGTCCGAGCCCGAGCCCGGCGAGCGGGACTGGGACCTGGTGCTGGTCCACGGCGTGCACCCGCGGCAGGACCTGTCGTGGATCGGGGACGACATGCCGGTACTGGACACCACCTACCGGCTGCAGGACTTCAAGCACCGGGCGGTGGTATGAGCGTCCAGGCCGAGCGGCCCGCCGCACCCGGCGGGCCCGAGCCCTCCCCGTTCGTGCCCGGGCAGCGCGAGCCGCGTCCCGGCCGGGCCCGCCTCACGGCGCTGACCGACCGCATGGACCCGGGCGTACGGCACGCCGGGCGCCGCCTGCTCGTGGTGATCGTGCTGCTCCCGCTGCTGCTGATCCTGGCCCACGAGGCACCCCGGCTGGTCCAGGCACCCCTGGTGCTCGGATACGGCTTCCTGGTCCTGACGGTGACCATCTCCATGCTGTTCATCGCCTACAGCCACTACGACGACCCGTCCCGGCGGACGCTGCGCAGGCGCCCGCGTCACCTGGACCGCTTCCCCGAACTGCCCGCGCGACCACGAGTGAGTTTCCTGGTGGCCGTCAAGGACGAGGAGGACGGCATCGAGGCATGTGTGCGGTCGATGGCCGGGAGCGACTACCCGAACCTGCAGATCGTGGTGGTCGACGACGCCTCCACCGACGGCACCCGCGCGGTGCTGCGCCGCCTGGCGCGCGAACTGCCGCTGCGGGTGCTCTACCTGGACCGCAACGTCGGCAAGAAGCACGCCCTGGTCCGGGCCGCCGAGCTCGCGGACGGGGACGTGCTCGCCTTCACCGACTCGGACTGCGTGCTCGCCCCCGACGCGCTCGGGCGGTGCCTGACCGCGCTGGTGCGGCACCGGGAGCTGGGCGCCGTCAGCGGCCACGCCCGGGCGCTGAACGCCGACGAGAGCGTGCTGTCCAGGGCTCAGGACGTCTGGTACGAGGGCCAGTTCCGGGTCGCCAAGGCCGCGGAGGCGACCTTCGGGTCCGTCTCGTGCGTGTCCGGGCCGCTCGCCGTGTTCCGCCGGGACGCGATCGTCAACTACCTCCCCGCGTGGGCCGGTGACCGTTTCCTCGGCGGTGAATTCCGGTTCGCCACCGACCGGCAGCTCACCGGATACGTCCTGGGCCAGAAATGGAAGGGGCGGAAACTCAAGGCGCAGTACGCCGATTCCCCTTTCGTCACCGAGCGGAATCACCCGGAACTGCCGTGGCGTATCGGCTATGTGCAGTCCGCGAAGGTCTGGACGACGGTTCCGGCCAGATTCAGGCCCTTCATGCGGCAGCAGGTGCGCTGGAAGAAGAGCTTCATCCGCAATCTGTTCTTCACGGGCACCTTCATGTGGCGGCGCGGGCTCGGTCCGGCGGTGCTCTTCTACGGGCACGTCCTGTGGGTCCTGTGTGCGCCGCTGATGGCCGTACGCCATCTGGTCTGGGCCCCCTTCCACGGGCTGTGGTTCCTGACCGGGCTGTATCTGGGGGGCGTCCTGCTCAAGGGCGTCGTGTGGGGCCTGGCCTTCAAGGCGGACAACCCGCGCTCCACTCGGTGGCGGTACCGGCCGCTGATGAGCCTGCTGTCGTCGCTGGTGCTGTCCTGGCTGCTGCCGTACTCGCTGCTGACCATCCGGCGCGGCGTCTGGTCGAGGAGGCTGTCATGAAGGCCCTACGAACCGTCGGACGGGGTCTGGCGGCGCTGCTGGCGGCGGCCGTCGTCATCGCCCTGTATCTGCTGGTGCTGACCCGGGGGAGCTGGCAGCCGTGGACCGTCCTGTGACCGGGAGGCGGTCCCGCCTCCCCACCCGCCTCGGCCGCGGCACATTGCGCGGCGCCCTGGCCACCCTGACCGCCCTGGTGCTCGCCGTGCCCTTCGTGGTCGCCTGGCGCGTCTACGTCGACCAACGCAACGTCACCCGCCAGGTGAGCGTGCCGGCCGCTCGCGTCGACGCGGCGACCACGGCCCGCTGGAAGGCCGTCGGGGCCGGTCTTCCGGAGCGCTCGGCGCCGGTGATCCTCACGTACCACGACCTCAAGCCGCACAGCGGCAGCCGCTACATCGTGGACCCCGCCGTCTTCGAGCGACAGCTCAGTGCCCTGCAGACGGCGGGGTACCACACCCTGACCACCGACGAGTTCGTCGCCTACCTGCTCGGCGGGCCGGTGCCGCCGCGCTCGGTGATGCTGACCTTCGACGACGGCACGCACGGCCTGTGGACGTACGGGGACCGCGTTCTCGCGCGGCACCGCATGAACGCCGTCTCGTTCCTCATCACCGGCAGGGTCGGCCGGCACCGCCCCTACTACCTGTCCTGGCAGGAGATCGCCAGGATGGCCCGCTCGGGCCGCTGGGACTTCGAGGACCACACCCATGACCTGCACAGCCGCACCCGGATCGGCCCGCACGGCGAGCTGGGCTCACTGCTCGCCCACCGCAGGTACCTCGCCTCCACCGGCCGCCTGGAGAGCACGGACCACTACCGGCTCAGGGTCAGGGCGGACTTCACCAGCTCCCTGGCCGACTTCGAACAGCACGGCCTGCCCCGGCCCAGTCTGTTCGCCTATCCCTTCTCGGAATCGGCGGACCCGCAGCAGACGTCGTACGTGCGCGACCTGATCGAGCGGACCTTCGCCGCGGCCCTGACGGACAAGACGTTCAGCCCCGAGCCGGCGGCCCGCAGATCGGCGGTCCACCAGGAGTACCAGCGCCTGGAGGTCTTTGCGGACACCACTCCCGACGCCCTGCTCGCGCAGGTGGCGGCCCGTACGCCGGTGCCTCCGTCGGGCGACCCGCTGCGCTTCCCGGAGCGCTGGACGGGGATCAGCTGGAAGCCGCTCGGCGGCACCGGCGTCCTGACCGGCAAGGGCGTGAGCCCGGGCACCGGACGTTACGTGTACGGCGCCTACGCCCCGTACGGCGCCGCCGACTGGGACCACTACTCGGTCACCGCCGGCCTGAGCTCTCTGCCCGCGCGGGGCGGCAGCGCCACCGTGTTCGCGCGGGTCGGCGGGGACGCCACGGTCGGGGTCCGCGTCTCCCGCGGCACCGCCCAGGTGGTCGGTGGCCCGGCGCGGAGCCGTGTCCTGGCCGAGCACGCGCTGACTCCCGGGCCGTCCCACGAGGTCCGGCTGACGGTGGACGGTGCCCGGACCGAGGCGGTGGTGGACGGCCGCCACCGGTTCACCGTGCCGAACAGCAGCGGGGTGCGCGGCACCGGCGGGATCGCCCTGGCCCTCTCCCGCGGAGCCACCGATTCGTCCTGGCCCGCGTTCAGCCATGTGGAGACGGCCCCGCTGCCCGGGCCGCCCGCAGCCGGCCGGCCCTTCGACGGCCCGGCCGGCTGGACCGACGGGGACGGCCACCGGGCGCGCGCGGTGATCGGGGCCGGTGGCGTGCAGCCGATCGGCCCGGGCGGCTGGGCCTTCGCCGCCTATCGGTCCGGGAGCACCGCCCACTGGTCCGGCTACACGCTCGGCACCCGGCTGACGGGTCTGTCGGAGGAGGGGCTGCACAGCTCGGTCGTGGTGCGCCGCGGCGCCCCGGACCAGCTCACGGTCCGTCTCTCCCGCGGCTGGATCACAATCCTGTCCGGACCCGGCGCCCACCCTCGTGCCGTGCTCTCCCGCAAGCTGCCGGAAGCCGCGGAGCGGGACGTCCGGGTGAGGGTCGGGGCGCGACGCACCGAAGTCACCGTCGGCGCCGGGCTGGTGCACACGTCCGTGCCCGCAGCGGGCGGCACCGGTGGCATCGCGCTCGGCGTCTACCGGGGGTCGGCGGCCCAGCCGTGGCCCGGGTTCGTGGACTGCGCGGTCACCGGGGGACATACGGCATGATCCGGCGGCTCGTACGGCGTCGGCGGGCGGGGCTCCTCACCGGGGCCCTGCTCGCTGTGCTGCTGGCGTCGGCGTTCGCGGGCGGACTGACGCTGCACGCCGTCGGCCGGTCCGGCCCGGCCTCGGAGTTCCGGCCCGGGTTTCCCGAACGGGGCCTGGTCACCAACGAGTTCGCGTACTGGCACCCCGACGTCCCGGGCGCGCACCACTCCCCCGACTGGACCATGACCAGCGGCTCGCTGTTCGGGCTCGACGGTGCGGGCTGGTCGGGGCACCCCGACGGGGAGCGTCCCGACGCCGAGTCCGCCCGGGCGACGGACTCGGCGGTCTTCCGGCTGGCCTCGCGGCGCCGGGACTTCGGTGACACCCGCCTCTCCCTGCGGCTGCGTCTGACGGACCTGGTGACGACCCCGCGTACCCCGGCACAGCCGTACGACGGTGTCCATCTGTGGCTGCGGTTCCACAGCGAGCAGGAGTGCTACGCGGTCAGCGTGGTGCGGCGGGACGGGCAGGTCGTGGTGAAGCGCAAGACGCCCGGCGGCCCGGTCAACGGGGGCACGTATGTGACCCTCGCCACGGCGTCGACCGCGTTCCCGCCGGATGCCTGGACCGAGGCGGTGGCCACTGTCACCGACCTTCCGGACCGCCGGGTCCGCATCACCTTGGAGCTCGCGGGTCACCAGGTGCTGGACGTGACGGACGCCTCGCCGGGAGGTCTGTACGAGCCCGGTGGTGTCGGCATCCGGGGCGACAACACGGAGTTCATGTTCCGTGACTTCACGGCCCAGCCGGAATGACGCAAACGGGACGAACTCTCTACTCACCGGTAGCTTTGATCGATCATCGCTCATTTGTTACGTAAAGATTTCATCTGAGAGCAAGTTCT
Organism: Streptomyces sp. NPDC005303; assembly: GCF_040607335.1. Lineage (NCBI taxonomy): Bacteria > Bacillati > Actinomycetota > Actinomycetes > Kitasatosporales > Streptomycetaceae > Streptomyces > Streptomyces sp. NPDC005303. Next base: position 120,984 of record NZ_JBEXGM010000013.1, read on the forward strand.
GGCACTCAGTGCCTTGCACGGTGGCACGCGGTGTCTTACGTTGAGGGAAGTCCGGGCGGCCGGCGTGCAGAGACCATACGTACGCCGGCTGTCCCAGCAAGTCAGCGACCTGCCCGCCCGGACGCCTGCGTCACAGGCAACCTCCCGCGCCACAAAGCGCTGCCGAACAGCAAGACCGCCGAACCGACGGCACCGACGTAACCCTCAGCGTCTCCCCTCAAGACGCCATTCGCCGGAGGCAACACCGTGACCGTGAAGGACATCCTGGACGCGATCCAGTCGCCGGACTCGACTCCGGCCGATTTCGCCGCCATGCCGCTCCCCGAGTCGTACCGCGCTATCACCGTGCACAAGGACGAGACGGAGATGTTCGCGGGCCTGGAGACCCGCGACAAGGACCCGCGCAAGTCGATCCACCTCGACGACGTTCCGCTGCCGGAACTCGGCCCGGGCGAGGCCCTGGTCGCCGTCATGGCATCGAGTGTCAACTACAACTCGGTGTGGACCTCGATCTTCGAGCCGCTGTCCACCTTCGGGTTCCTGGAGCGCTACGGCCGCACCAACGAGCTGGCCAAGCGGCACGACCTGCCGTACCACATCATCGGCTCCGACCTCGCGGGCGTCGTCCTGCGCACCGGCCCGGGCGTGAACGCCTGGAAGCCCGGTGACGAGGTCGTCGCGCACTGCCTGTCCGTCGAGATGGAGTCCTCCGACGGCCACAACGACACCATGCTCGACCCCGAGCAGCGGATCTGGGGCTTCGAGACCAACTTCGGCGGCCTCGCCGAGATCGCGCTCGTCAAGTCCAACCAGCTGATGCCCAAGCCCGACCACCTGTCGTGGGAGGAGGCGGCCGCCCCCGGGCTCGTCAACTCCACCGCCTACCGCCAGCTCGTCTCCCGCAACGGCGCCGGCATGAAGCAGGGCGACAACGTCCTGATCTGGGGCGCGAGCGGCGGCCTCGGCTCGTACGCCACGCAGTTCGCGCTGGCCGGTGGCGCCAACCCGATCTGTGTCGTGAGCAGTCCTCAGAAGGCGGACATCTGCCGGGCGATGGGCGCCGAGGCGATCATCGACCGCAACGCCGAGGGCTACAAGTTCTGGAAGGACGAGCAGACCCAGGACCCCAAGGAGTGGAAGCGCTTCGGCAAGCGCATCCGCGAGCTCACCGGCGGCGAGGACATCGACATCGTCTTCGAGCACCCCGGCCGCGAGACCTTCGGCGCCTCCGTCTTCGTCACCCGCAAGGGCGGCACCATCACCACCTGTGCCTCGACCTCGGGCTACATGCACGAGTACGACAACCGCTACCTGTGGATGTCGCTGAAGCGGATCATCGGTTCGCACTTCGCCAACTACCGCGAGGCCTGGGAGGCCAACCGGCTCATCGCGAAGGGCAAGATCCACCCGACCCTCTCCAAGGTGTACTCCCTGGAGGAGACCGGCCAGGCGGCCTACGACGTGCACCGCAACCTCCACCAGGGCAAGGTCGGCGTGCTGTGCCTGTCCCCCGAGGAGGGGCTGGGCGTGCGCGACGAGGAGAAGCGCGCCCAGCACATCGACGCCATCAACCGCTTCCGGAACATCTGAGGAGCGCTGAATGACTGAGCGTCAGCCCGCCGAAGGCAAGCGGGAGAAGGACCGGCCGTGGCTCATGCGGACCTATGCCGGTCACTCCACGGCCGAGGCGTCCAACGAGCTGTACCGGCGCAACCTCGCCAAGGGCCAGACCGGTCTGTCGGTGGCGTTCGACCTGCCGACGCAGACCGGCTACGACTCCGACCACATCCTCGCCCGCGGCGAGGTGGGCCGGGTCGGCGTGCCGATCGCGCACCTCGGTGACATGCGCCGGCTGTTCCAGGACATCCCCCTGGAGCAGATGAACACCTCGATGACGATCAACGCCACCGCCATGTGGCTGCTGGCGCTCTACCAGGTCGTCGCCGAGGAGCAGGGCGCGGACATCACCCAGCTCCAGGGCACGACCCAGAACGACATCGTCAAGGAGTACCTGTCCCGGGGCACGCACGTCTTCCCTCCGGTGCCGAGCCTCCGTCTGACGACCGACATGATCGCGTACACGGTCTCCCACATCCCGAAGTGGAACCCGATCAACATCTGCAGCTACCACCTGCAGGAGGCGGGCGCCACGCCGGTCCAGGAGATCGCGTACGCGATGTCGACGGCGATCGCGGTCCTGGACGCCGTCCGGGACTCCGGCCAGGTGCCGCAGGAGCGCATGGGCGACGTCGTCGGCCGGATCTCCTTCTTCGTGAACGCGGGCGTCCGGTTCATCGAGGAGATGTGCAAGATGCGCGCCTTCGGCCGCATCTGGGACCAGGTCACGCGGGAGCGCTACGGCATCGAGAACCCCAAGCACCGGCGCTTCCGGTACGGCGTCCAGGTCAACTCCCTCGGGCTGACCGAGGCGCAGCCGGAGAACAACGTCCAGCGGATCGTGCTGGAGATGCTGGCGGTGACGCTCTCGAAGGACGCACGCGCGCGTGCCGTCCAGCTGCCGGCGTGGAACGAGGCCCTGGGGCTTCCCCGGCCCTGGGACCAGCAGTGGTCGCTGCGGATGCAGCAGGTGCTGGCCTACGAGAGCGACCTGCTGGAGTACGAGGACATCTTCGAGGGCTCGCACGTCGTCGAGGCGAAGGTCGCGAAGCTCGTCGAGGAGTCCCTCGCGGAGATCGAGCGGATCCAGGAGATGGGCGGCGCGATGGCCGCCGTCGAGTCGGGCTACCTCAAGTCGCAGCTGGTCTCCTCGCACGCCGAGCGCCGCGCCCGGATCGAGTCCGGGCAGGAGAAGATCATCGGCGTCAACATCTTCGAGACGACCGAGCCGAACCCGCTGACGGCCGACCTGGACACCGCGATCCAGACGGTGGACCCGGCCGTCGAGGCCCGCGTGATCGCCGGGCTGCAGAACTGGCGCGACACCCGCTACCAGCCGCCCTTCAACCACCCGCGCCCCTGCAAGGCGCTGGAGAAGCTGAAGGAGGCCGCCAAGGGCACGGCCAACCTCATGGAGGCCACCCTGGAGTGCGCCCGCGCCGGTGTCACGACCGGCGAGTGGGCCGGGGCCCTGCGGGAGGTGTTCGGCGAGTTCCGGGCGCCCACGGGCGTCTCCTCGGCGCCGGTGGCGGTCCCGGCGGAAGCCGGCTCGGCCATGGCCGACGTACGCCGCCGGGTCGAGGTGACCGCCAAGGACCTCGGGGTGGGCAAGCTGCGCTTCCTGGTCGGCAAGCCGGGCCTGGACGGGCACTCCAACGGGGCCGAGCAGATCGCCGTACGCGCGCGTGACGCGGGCTTCGAGGTGGTCTACCAGGGCATCCGGCTGACCCCGGAGCAGATCGTGGACGCGGCCCTGGCCGAGGACGTGCACGCGGTCGGCCTGTCCATCCTGTCCGGCTCGCACGCGCAGCTGGTGCCGGACGTGCTCGAAAGGCTCCATGTGGCAGGCGCCACAGATGTACCTGTCATCGCCGGTGGGATCATCCCCAATGGAGACGCCGAACAGCTCAGGGCTGCCGGCGTGGCCGCGGTCTTCACCCCGAAGGACTTCGACATCACCGGAATCATCGGCCGCATCGTCGACGAGATCCGGAAAGCGAACAAGCTCGACCCCCTGGAGGTCCCCGCATGACCACGCCCGTCAACCGTCTGCGTCCGCGACGCTCCTGCCTCGCGGTCCCCGGGAGCAACCCCCGCTTCCTGGAGAAGGCGCAGGGCCTCCCCGCCGACCAGGTCTTCCTCGACCTGGAGGACGCGTGCGCCCCGCTCGCCAAGCCCGAGGCGCGGCACACCATCGTCAAGTTCCTCAACGAGGGTGACTGGACCGGCAAGACGCGGGTCGTGCGCGTCAACGACTGGACCACCGAGTGGACGTACCGCGATGTCGTCACGGTCGTCGAGGGGGCCGGCCAGAACCTCGACTGCATCATGCTGCCGAAGGTGCAGACGGCCGAGCAGATCGTCGCGCTCGACCTCCTGCTGACCCAGATCGAGAAGACGATGGGCTTCGAGGTCGGCAAGATCGGCATCGAGGCGCAGATCGAGAACGCCCAGGGCCTCAACAACGTCAACGAGATCGCGACCGCCTCCCAGCGTGTCGAGACGATCATCTTCGGCCCGGCCGACTTCATGGCGTCGATCAACATGAAGTCGCTGGTCGTGGGCGAGCAGCCGCCCGGTTACCCGGCGGACGCCTACCACTACATCCTGATGAAGATCCTGATGGCCGCCCGCGCCAACAACCTCCAGGCGATCGACGGCCCCTACCTCCAGATCCGCAACATCGACGGTTACCGCGAGGTCGCCCAGCGCGCCGCGGCCCTCGGTTTCGACGGCAAGTGGGTGCTGCACCCGGGCCAGGTCGAGGCGTCCAACGAGATCTTCTCGCCCTCCCAGGAGGACTACGACCACGCCGAGCTGATCCTGGACGCGTACGACTACTACACGTCGGAGGCGGGCGGCAAGAAGGGCTCGGCGATGCTCGGCGACGAGATGATCGACGAGGCCAGCCGCAAGATGGCGCTGGTGATCTCCGGCAAGGGGCGTGCGGCCGGCATGCAGCGCACGTCGAAGTTCGAGATCCCGGAGGCCTGAGCGCGATGCAGTTCGGACGCACCTACGAGGAGTTCGAGGTCGGGGCGGTCTACAAGCACTGGCCCGGGAAGACGGTCACGGAGTACGACGACCACCTCTTCTGTCTCCTCACCATGAACCACCACCCGCTCCACATGGACGTCAACTACGCCGAGAAGACGACGGACTTCGGCAAGAACGTCGTGGTCGGGAACTACATCTACTCCCTGCTGCTCGGCATGTCGGTGCCGGACGTCTCCGGCAAGGCGATCGCCAACCTGGAGATCGAGTCGCTCAAGCACGTGGCGCCGACCTTCCACGGCGACACGATCTACGGCCAGACGACCGTGCTCGACAAGTGGCCCTCCAAGTCGAAGAACGACCGCGGGATCGTCTACGTCGAGACCAAGGGCTACAAGCAGGACGGCACGCTGGTCTGCGTGTTCCGCCGCAAGGTCATGGTGCCCACCGAGACCTACATCAAGGAGCGCGGCGGCGAGCAGCCCGGCCGCCCGGAACTTCAGGAGGGCTGAGCCCGATGGCACGCCTCGCCCAGACCGCCGGTCTGACCGACGTCCAGCAGGAGATCCTCTCCACCGTCCGCGACTTCGTGGACAAGGAGATCATCCCGGTCGCGACCGAGCTGGAGCACCGCGACGAGTACCCGCAGCAGATCGTCGACGGGCTCAAGGAGTTGGGCCTGTTCGGCCTGATGATCCCCGAAGAGTACGGCGGTCTGGGCGAGTCCCTCCTGACGTACGCCCTGTGCGTGGAGGAGATCGCCCGCGGCTGGATGTCGGTGTCCGGCATCATCAACACCCACTTCATCGTGGCGTACATGCTCAAGCAGCACGGCACGCAGGAGCAGAAGGACCACTTCCTGCCGCGCATGGCGGCCGGCGACGTCCGGGGCGCCTTCTCGATGTCGGAACCGGGTCTCGGCTCGGACGTGTCCGCCATCACGTCCAAGGCGGTCAAGGACGGTGACGAATACGTCCTCAACGGCCAGAAGATGTGGCTCACGAACGGCGGAACGTCAAGTCTGGTCGCCGTTCTCGTCCGAAGTGACGAAGGACACTCCCCCGAGGAGGCGGCCGCCAAACCCCACAAGTCGATGACGACCTTCCTGATCGAGAAGGAACCCGGCTTCGGAGAGGTCCGTCCCGGCCTCACCATCCCCGGGAAGATCGACAAGATGGGCTACAAGGGTGTCGACACCACCGAGATGATCATGGATGGCCTGCGACTTCCGGCCAATCGTGTGCTCGGCGGAGTCACCGGCCGAGGTTTTTACCAAATGATGGACGGCGTGGAAGTGGGCCGCGTCAATGTGGCGGCACGTGGCTGCGGTGTCGCTCAGCGTGCCTTCGAACTGGGCGTCCGGTACGCCCAGCAGCGTCACACTTTCGGCAAGGCGATCGCTCAGCACCAGGCAATTCAGTTCAAGCTGGCCGAGATGGCTACCAAGGTCGAGGCCGCGCATGCGATGATGGTCAACGCGGCACGCAAAAAGGACTCCGGTGAGCGAAACGACCTTGAGGCAGGGATGGCGAAGTACCTCGCCTCCGAATACTGCAAAGAGGTCGTGGAAGACGCCTTCCGGATCCACGGCGGCTACGGCTTCTCCAAGGAGTACGAGATCGAGCGCCTCTACCGTGAGGCTCCGATGCTGCTGATCGGTGAAGGTACCGCCGAGATCCAGAAAATGATCATCGGTCGCAGGCTGCTCGAAGAGTATCGGTTCCAGGGCTAGATGTCCGGATACGGGGTGTTTTCTTGGAGAAGAAGATCACACCCCGTCAACACGGTTCAGCCGCCGACTCGGCTTCCTGGCTTGCCCAGTTGTGGCCCGCGACCGGTACGATCCCGGAAAGCCGCCGTCCCCCGTCTAGTGCGCGGCATCATCCGCTACGAAGGTCATCCATGCCCCACAGCCAAACCTCTGCACATCGCGACAGCCTGGCAGGCGTACGCCTCGCGCGCGGAGCATCGCCGTGGCTCCTCCCGACCGTCGCCACCGCAGCACTGAGCCTGGTACGCGCGCGCAGGTCCGGCGCCGCCAAGGCCGTCGCCGTGCCCGCCACCGCGCTGGCGGCGGGCATGCTGTGGTTCTTCCGCGACCCCGAGCGCGAGATCGCCCCGGGCCGGGTCATCTCGCCCGCCGACGGTGTGGTGCAGAGCATCATGCCGTGGAAGGACGGTCGCACCCGCGTCGCGATCTTCATGAGCCCGCTCAACGTCCACGTCAACCGCGCGCCGCTCTCCGGCACGGTGACCTCGGTCGAGCACATCCCCGGCGGGTTCGTGCCGGCGTTCAACAAGGAGAGCGAGAACAACGAGCGCGTCGTCTGGCACTTCGACACCGAGCTCGGTGACATCGAGATGATCCAGATCGCCGGCGCGGTGGCCCGCCGCATCGTCCCCTACATCCCGCAGGGCACGAAGGTCGAGCAGGGTGACCGCATCGGTCTGATCCGCTTCGGCTCGCGCGTCGACATCTACCTGCCCGAGGGCGTGGAGGTCGCGGTCGAGGTCGGCCAGAAGACGACGGCTGGGGTGACTCGCATTGACCGTGATTGATCCTGAGACCCAGGCGGGCTGGGTGCCCGGGGCCGACGAGGTCGACGACGAGGAGGAGATGCCTCTTTCTCTCCGCCTCTCGATAGCGGACACCCTCACCCTCGGCAACGCGACATGCGGCTTCATGGCGGTGTACTTCACCACCACCGGCATCCTGATCCCGCACCTGACCGACAGCCAGGAGTCCGGCATGGCGCGCAACAGCGCGGCCACGGCGGTCATCCTGATGCTGTGCGCGGCGGTCTTCGACCTCTTCGACGGCCTGGTGGCGCGCAAGCTGCGCTCCTCGCCGATGGGCGCGGAGCTGGACAACCTCTCCGACCTGATCAGCTTCGGCCTCGCGCCGGCGTACTTCGTGCTCGTCTACGGCATGGTCGCCGACGACGCGTCGCAGCGGGTGGCGGCGGTGGGGGCCGTGGTGGTGCTGCTGGCCGTGGTGCTGAGGCTGGCGAGATTCTCCTGTGTCACGCCCGCGAACGGCATGTTCCAGGGCATGCCGTCCCCCTTCGGCGCGCTCACGGTGGTCGCGATCGTGCTGCTGGAGCTGCCCTTCGTGGCGACGCTCCTCGCGATCCTGGGCACCGCGTGGCTGATGGTGAGCCGGGTGGAGTACCCGAAGCCGCGGGGGCGGCTCGCGGGGGCGATGCTCGCCTGGATCGTGCTGGCGATGGGTCTGCTCGCGGCGTGGGCCTTCGGCGCCCCCAGCGGCCAGCTCCTCCTCCAGACCGGCTGCGCCCTGCAGCTCGTGACGGGCGCGGTGATCCCGCTGTTCGCCACGGCGCGCCGGGTGAACAACTTCCGCGGCAACCGGCGCGAGGCGCGGGCGGCTCAGCTGCCGTAGTGCTCCGCCGCAGTGCTCACGAAGGGCCCGAACCCAAGACGGTTCGGGCCCTTCGTCATGTCAGCGGCCCGTACGACGTTCTTGGCGCCCGTGCTGCTCAGCAGACCGTTCAGATCAGGAAGTCCCGGCCGATCCGTTCCGCCACGTCCTCCAGGATCGGGCCCGCCTCGGAGATGCACTTCTGGATGTCGGGCTCGGCGTCGGTGAGCGGGTAGACACGGCGGATGCCCGCCCGGCCGAGGGCCTCCGGGGGCAGGGCGAGGCGGCCGCAGACGGCGACGACCTCCTTGTCCTTCGCGCGGGCGGCCGCGGCGACACCCGCCGGGGCCTTGCCGTGCAGGGTCTGCTCGTCGAGCGAGCCCTCGCCGGTGATCACCAGGTCCGCCCATTCCAGCGCGGGCGCGAAACCCAGGACGTCGAGCATGACCTCTATGCCGGGGCGGAACGCGGCGCCGAGGAGGAGGGCGCCGTAGCCGATACCACCGGCCGCGCCCGCACCCGGCGAGGCAGCATACTCGGCGGCCTTCGCGCCGACGGCCTCCTCCAGCACCTTCGCGTAGTGGGCCAGCGCGGTGTCCAGGGCTTCCACGTCGTCCGGGGAGGCGCCCTTCTGCGGGCCGTAGACCGCGGGGGCACCCTTGGGGCCGGTCAGCGGGTTGTCGACGTCGCTGGCCAGGATGAACTCGACGGAGGCGAACCGTGGGTCCAGGCCCGACAGGTCGGCCGAGGCCAGGTGGGCGAGGCCGCCGCCGCCGGGGGCCACGGGCTCGCCGTCGGCGTCCAGGAAGCGGGCGCCGAGCGCGGACAGCATTCCGGCGCCACCGTCCGTGGTGGCGCTGCCGCCGACCCCGAACACGATCGTGCGGGCGCCGGCGTCCAGCGCGGCGCGCAGGAGCTCTCCGGAGCCGTACGTCGATGCGGTGAGCGGCGCGAAGACACCGGCCGGCAGCCGCTGGAGTCCACTGGCCTCGGCCATCTCCACGACCGCGGTGTCCCCGCGTACCGCGAAGGCGGCCGTGATCTCCTGGCCCAGCGGACCGGCGACCGCCACCTCCCGGCGCTCGAAACCGGCCGCGACGGCCGCGGCGACAGTGCCGTCACCACCGTCGGCGACGGGCAGCGACTCCACCTCCAGGCCCGGTACGACCCGGCGCAGCCCGGCCTCCACCCGCTCGGCGACCTGCACGGCCGTGAGCGAGCCCTTGAACTTGTCCGCGGCGATGAGCACGCGCTGTGTCACGTCTTCCCCTTGCTCTTCCGGGCCTCGCGCACGTCAAGGCCAGTCGCGCCGCTGCGACCTTAACCGGAGACGCCCCCGCCGTCATGCACCGACCAGCCCCTGACAGGCGTGGCCAACCCTCTGTGCAATGCTCCGGAATGGGGTAAACCGGTGCTATGACCCTTGTGGGCACTGAGCCAGAGCTGGCCGACCGCATCCTCGGGGGCTGGCTCGGCCGGATCTCGGGCAACATGCTCGGCAAGCCGGTCGAGCAGGGCGACCTGTGGACACGGGACCGGATCGACCGCTATCTGCGGCAGGCCGCCGCGCTGCCGCTGACCGACTACCTTCCCGAGCCCGTCGGCGAGAGCGACGGCTTCGAGCTGCGCCCCGAGTGGCGCGAGTGCGTGCGCGGCCGCATCCACGGCAGCTGCCGCGACGACGACGTCGACTACGCCATCCTCGGCCTCGACCTCCTGGAGACCCACGGCTTCGGCTTCAGCACCGAGCAGGTGGGCGACCTGTGGCTGCTGAGGCTGCCGTATCTGCAGACGTTCACCGCGGAGCGGGCCGCCTATCGCAACCTCGCCAACGGGCTGAAACCGCCGCTGACGGCGACGTACGACAACCCCTGCCAGGAGTGGATCGGGGCGCTCATCCGCGCCGACATCTACGGCTGGACCTGCCCCGGCGCCCCGCGCCGCGCCGCCTCGCTGGCCCGCCGGGACGCGGTCCTCTCGCACACCGGGAACGGCGTGTACGGGGCGATGTGGGCGGCGGCGCTGATCTCGGCCGCGTTCACCGTCGACACCGTGCGGCAGGCGGTGGACCAGGCGCTCGCGGTGATCCCCGCGAGCAGTCGCCTCGCCCGCACGGTACGCCGGGTGACGTCCCTGCACGACACCCGGATGACCTGGGAGGACACGCTGACCACGGTCGCGGAGGAGACCGCCGGGCTCGGCTGGATCCACACCGTTCCGAACGCGGCGGTCCTGACCGCCGGACTGCTCTACGGCGACGGCGACTTCACCCGCACCATCACGCTCACCGTCCGGGGCGGCCTGGACACCGACTCCAACGGCGCGACCGCGGGCTCGGTGGCCGGCGTCCTCACCGGGGCGGACGCGATCCCGGACCAGTGGAAGGAGCCGCTGGAGGACAGGGTGCGCAGCGCGGTTTTCGGCTTCGACGGGGTCCACATCACCGAACTGGCCGAGCGGACGGTGCGGTTGGCGGGAGCCGAGGCCTGAGGAGACCTGACGTCAGGAACACGGTGCGGCAGGACGGGACCACCGCCCTGCCCGTGACCACCTGTTGCGCCGTCCCAGGGAACCCCGTCGGCTGGTTACCCTTCGTAGGATGACCACCACCCAAGACTTCGCCGCATACATCGCCGGTCTCCCCCGTGTCCTCGCCGGTGCCGCCGCCCTCTTCCGTGACCAGGCGGGCCGGGTGCTGCTCGTCGAGCCCAACTACCGTGAGGGCTGGGCGCTTCCGGGCGGCACGGTCGAGTCCGACGAGGGCGAGACCCCGCGACAGGGCGCACGCCGTGAGACCGCCGAGGAGATCGGCCTGGACCGTGAGCTCGGGCGGCTGCTGGCCGTGGACTGGGTGCACGGGACGGGCCGCCCACCGCTGGTGGCGTACCTGTACGACGGCGGGGTGCTCGCCGATGACGATTTCAAGGCGATCCGCCTCCAGGAGGAGGAGCTGCTGTCCTGGCGGCTCGTGCCGCGCGAGGAGCTCGCCGAGTACCTTCCGGGCTCCCTCGGCCGCCGGGTCGTGGCCGCGCTGGACGCGCTGGCGGACGGCTCGGGCACGCTCGAGCTGGAGAACGGCCGCCGGGTGGGCTGATCCAGCACGCTGCCGGGGTTCACGGTCGCTCGCGCCCAGGCGGTGGGATATCCACTCGCCGCCCCCGGATCACCCGTCCTACCCTCGGCACATGACCAAGCCCCTCGTCGCCCTCCTCAGCGGCGCCGGTATCTCCACCGACTCCGGGATCCCCGACTACCGCGGTCCGAACGGGCTGTGGCGCAAGGACCCCGAGGCCGAGAAGCTCGTGACGTACGACTACTACATGAGCGATCCGGAGATCCGCCGCCGCTCGTGGCAGATGCGGCGGGCGACCCACACGCTGAAGGCGGAGCCCAACGCGGCGCATGTGGCGGTGGCCGAACTGGAGAGGTCGGGGGTGCCGGTGCGGGTGATCACCCAGAACGTGGACGGGCTGCACCAGCTCGCCGGGTTGCCCGCCCGCAAGGTCCTCGAACTGCACGGCACCGCACGGCAGGTGGTGTGCACGAAGTGCCAGGCCCGCGGACCGATGGAGGACGCGCTCGCCCGGGTCGAGGCCGGCGAGGCGGATCCGACCTGCCTGGAGTGCGGCGGCATCCTGAAGTCGGCGACCGTGATGTTCGGCGAGCGCCTGGACCCGGTGGTGCTGGGCGAGGCCGTCGCGATCACCAAGGCCTGCCAGGTGTTCGTCGCCGTCGGCAGCACCCTCCAGGTCCAGCCCGCGGCGGACCTCGCGGGTGTCGCCGTCGACCACGGCGCCCGGCTCGTCATCGTCAACGCGGATCCGACTCCGTACGACGACCGGGCCGACGAGGTGATCCGCGAACCGATCGGCACGGCGCTGCCCGAACTCATGCGCAGGATCGGGTCGGTCGGGGGGCCGTGATCGAGGGCGCCGAACCGGCGGCACGCTTGCGGGCCGTTCTTGCGACCGACGCCGAGGGTCACTGTCCGATGGCACGGAGGACGGAGTCACCGATCGGCCCCAGCCAGGCCGCGAGCGAGGACAGGGCTCCGGCGAGGGTCCCGCCGGCGGTGACGGCCGCACCCGCCGCGGTGACCAGCCTGGTGATGCGCACCAGACGCTGGGCCATGGTGGTGCGATCCGGAGAAGAGGAAGCGAGTTCGGCGTCGAGGGACTCCACTTCGGTGTTCACCTGGCTCGCGACCTCGGGCGGGAGGGCCAGGTGGTCGAGCTCCGAGCGCAGCAGCCCGAGCATGGCACGCGGATCCGTGGTTGTAGCGAACTGTCCGTGCTGGCCGCCGTGAATGGTCTGGTCACCAGCGACGTTGTTGATGTTGCCCTGCTGGCTGCCGATATGGAAGGTCACTGGATGTCCCCTCGCATGAGTCACCGGCGGCGCACGGCCGCGTCGAACGAGCGTTGACGGGATGCGGCGATGATGTGCATCACCAGCCCGGTCATCATCAGGACCGTGCCGATGCCGGCGACCGCCCAGCCGAGCAGGAACACCGGAACGCCACCGATCTCCGTGCCGAACATGTCTCCCGGGTCCGGCCATTGATTGGGGTCCTCGGATACGGGGTCCCCTATACGGCCCATGAATCGCAGTATTCCAAAGGCGAAGACAGCGAAGCCGCTCAGGAAGAAAACGAAACCGAGAAGGATGATTCTTCGGGCTCTCGTGCGAGCTGCCGCGATCTGCCGGAGAAAGCTCTCCTGCCTTTGATCGACATACTGATGCCCACCCACATTGTTGATGTTGGCGCCGTACTGCTGACCCACATCGAATCGCGGAGCGCTGCTCACTGCCGGCATGAGGACGGTGCCCTGCGCGGTCTCACGCTCTCGCGGAGCACTGCCGGGCCATTCGTAGCGGATGCTCACGCTCCCCAAAGTGAGCACATCACCGTCGTGGAGTGTCTGGGGGGCGGCGAGAGGTTGATCGTTCACCGAAGTGCCGTTCGCGGACCCGAGGTCTTCCAAGACCACGTTCGCTCCGGAACGACTCAGGATCGCGTGCCTGCCGCTCACATACGGATCGTCTATCCGAATGTCACAGCCGGGATCCCGGCCGAGGACCGATCTGGCGGCGGCCAGACGGAGAGGAGACCCGTACAGGTGCGACGGCTGAATGAACGTGAGCTGGGGATCGGAGCGATCTGGATAACTCGCCATAATCCCACCCCCGTGAGAACTGGACGGAGGAATCGTGTAATCCGCGGCGGTTATTCACAACCCGCACAGAAGCTGCTATTCCCTATCATAATACACTGCGGAGTGAGTCGACACCGATGCCCGAGCTGAAGCGGCTGCGCGCTGAACACGCCCCGGCGGTCCTGGCCTTCGAGCTGGCCAACCGCGCCTTTTTCGCCGCGTCCGTCACCGACCGCGGCGATGCCTACTTCGACCGGTTCGCCGAGGGGTTCGACGCCTTGCTGGCCGAACAGGAGACCGGTCTCTGCGCCTTTCATGTGCTGCTCGCCGAGGACGGCTCGGTGCTCGGCCGGTTCAACCTGGTCGACATCGAGGACGGCACCGCGGACCTCGGCTACCGGGTCGCCGAGCACGCCGCCGGCCGGGGCGTGGCGACGGCGACCGTCCGGAAACTGTGCCGGCTGGCGGTGACCCGCTACGACCTGCGCACCCTCCGAGCGGCCGCCGCCCACGAGAACATCGCGTCCCGGAAGGTCCTCATCAAGGCGGGCTTCGTCGCGGTCGGCCCGGCGGATCCGGCCGACATCGGCGGCAAGCACGGCAGCTGGTACCGACGCGATCTGGTGGCGCCGTGAAGCGCCGCTCAGAACAGCGCCGTCCCCCGCTCGAAGTCCAGCAACCGCTGCTTGCGTTCCAGTCCGCCGCCGTAGCCCGTGAGGCTGCCGTCCGCCCCCACCACGCGGTGGCAGGGGACGACGATGCCGATCGGGTTCCTGCCGTTGGCGAGGCCGACCGCTCGGGAGGCCTTGGGGTTGCCGAGGGCGTCGGCGAGTTCGCCGTAGGTACGGGTCTCGCCGTGCGGGATCCTGCGGAGCTGCTCCCAGACCGTGCGCTGGAACGGTGTTCCGTGCAGGCGTAGTTCCAAGGTGAACGCCTTCAACTCGCCCTTGAAATAGGCCTCCAGCTGGTCCTCGGCCTCCTTGGACCAGCCGTTGTCCGGCTCGCCGAAGGTCTCCTCGGACGGGCGGTGGCGCTGGTCGGTCATGTAGAGGCCGCACAGGACGCCGTCGTCGGCGACGAGAGTCAGCGGGCCGTAGGGACTGTCGATCACGGTGTGCTGTTTCACTGGATGTCCTTATACGGGAAGGAAGTTGATCGGGTGGCTGTCGGTCGCCCAGAGGTACTGGACCGCGTAGGCCCGCCAGGGCCGCCAGGCCGCGGCGCGGGCCGTCAGCGCGGCCGGGGTCGAGGGCAGGCCCAACTCCTGGGCAGCGCGGCGGATTCCGAGGTCGGTCGGGAGGAAGGCGTCCGGGTCGCCGAGGGCGCGCATAGCGATGACGTCGACCGTCCAGGGACCGAAGCCGGGGAGGTCCAGAAGGCGGGAGCGGGTCTCGAACCAGTCGTGCTCGACGCCCAACTGTAGGCTTCCGTCGGCCAGTTGGTTCACCAGGGTGGTGAAGGTCGTCCGGCGGGTGCGGGGCATCGCGAGCGAGGTGGGATCCACCGCGGCCAGTGCCTCGGGGGACGGGAAGAGGTGGGTCAGGCCGCCCTCGGGGTCGTCGACCGCCTCGCCGTGGGCCGTGACCAGACGGGCCGCGTGGGTACGGGCCACCGCCGTGGAGACCTGCTGGCCCAGCACGGCCCGTACGGCGAACTCCGCCTCGTCGACCGTGCGCGGCACGCGGCGGCCGGGCGCCTTGTCCACGAGGGGCGCCAGCAGCGGGTCCGTGCGCAGCTGGTCGTCGATCGCGACCGGGTCGGCGTCCAGGTCGAGCATCCGGCGGCAGCGGCTGATGGCGACGGTCAGATCGCGCAGGTCGCTCAGCGTCAACCGGCAGGCAATGTGGTCGGGTTGGGGCGTGAGGGCCACGACACCGTGTCCGTACGGCAGTCGCAGCGTGCGCCGGTACGCGCCGTCCCGCCACTCCTCCACGCCCGGGACCGCGGTGGCCGCCAGGTGGCCGAAGAGGTTGTCGGGGTTGAGGGGGGCGCGGAACGGCAGGCGCAGGGAGAGGAAGCCGGGGGTGTCCGGCGTGGACCTCTTCGCGGCCCGGGTGCGCAGTTCGCTCGGCGCGAGCGCGAAGACCTCGCGCACGGTGTCGTTGAAGGTGCGGATCGCGGAGAATCCGGCCGCGAAGGCGATGTCCGCCATCGGGAGCGCGGTCGTCTCGATGAGGATCCTCGCCGTCTGGGCGCGCTGGGCCCGGGCCAGGGCGAGCGGGCCGGCGCCGAGTTCGGCGAGGAGCTGGCGTTCGATCTGCCGGGTGCTGTAGCCGAGGCGGGCGGCGAGGCCGGGCACGCCCTCGCGGTCGACCACACCGTCGGCGATCAGCCGCATCGTGCGGGCCACGAGGTCGGCGCGCTGGTTCCACTCCGGCGAGCCCGGGCTGGTGTCGGGGCGGCACCGCTTGCAAGCGCGGAAGCCCGCCTGCTGACAGGCCGCCGCGCTCGGGTAGAAGGTCATGTTCTCGGGCTTGGGCGGTACGACCGGGCAGCTCGGCCGGCAGTAGATGCGGGTCGTCAGGACGGCGGTGAAGAACCATCCGTCGAACCGCGCGTCCTTGGACTGCACGGCGCGCACACAGCGCTCGGTCTCGGTGTACATCCCCGTCTGCATGCGTCCAGCATCGGCCACCCGTCGCACCCGGGCTGGCGAGAATCCGACATCAACCTCGCGTGCCCCGGAACGGGACCTGCCCCTGCCGCCACGCGGACGCGCGCAGCAGCCGCAGTCCGTTGAGGCCGACCAGGACCGTCGAGCCCTCGTGCCCGGCGACGCCGAGCGGCAGCGGGAGGTGGCCGAGGAGGTCCCACAGGACGAGCCCGGTGATGAAGGCACCCGCGATCACCAGGTTCTGGAGGACGAGTCGGCGGGCGGCCCGGGACAGCCGTACGACCGCCGGGACGGTCGCGAGCTCGTCCCGTACGACGACCGCGTCCGCCGTCTCCAGCGCGAGGTCGGCGCCCGCACGGCCCATCGCGATGCCGGAGTGGGCGGCGGCGAGCGCGGGTGCGTCGTTGACGCCGTCCCCGACGAACAGCACCTTGCGTCCGGCGTCCTGGAGCTCGCGTACGGCGTCCACCTTGCCCTCGGGCAGCAGGTCGGCGCGGACGTCCACCAGGCCGGTGGCCTCGGCGACCCGCGCGGCGGCCCGCGCGTTGTCGCCGGTGAGCAGGACGGGGGCGGTGCCGGTCAGGGTGGTGAGCTCGGCGGTGGCGGCGGGGGCCTGCGGGCGGAGGCGGTCGGTGAGAGCGAGGGTGCCGAGGGGGACGCCGTCGCCGGTCACCAGGACGACGGTGGCGCCGTCCTCGGGGCGACCCGGTCCTGTATCGCGAGGGAGGAGTCCCGACGGGTCACCCGGCCGCCCGACCCCGATCACTCGCCTCCCGACCATCGCCGTCACCCCGCTCCCGGGCACGGCGGTGAAGTCCCGCGCGTCCGCGATCCGCAGCCCCCGCTCCTTCGCCGCCCTCACCACCGCGCGCCCCAGCGGATGCTCGCTGGGGTGCTCGGCGGCGGCGGCCAGCGCGAGAAGGTCGTCCGGAGTCAGCCCGGAGCCCGGCAGCGGCCGTACGGCCGAGACCTCCGGGGCGCCCTCCGTCAGCGTCCCCGTCTTGTCGAGGGCCACGGCGTCCACCTCGCCGAGCCGCTCCATCGCGACCGCCGACTTCACCAGGACGCCGTGCCGCCCGGCGTTGGCGATGGCGGACAGCAGCGGTGGCATGGTCGCGAGGACGACCGCGCACGGCGAGGCGACGATCATGAAGGTCATCGCGCGCAGCAGCGCGTCCGTGAGCTCGGCGCCGAACGCCAGGGGCACCCCGAACACGGCGAGCGTGGCGATCACGATGCCCACCGCGTACCGCTGCTCGACCTTCTCGATGAACAGCTGCGTCGGCGCCTTGGTCCGGGACGCCTCCTCGACCAGGGTCACGATGCGGGCGATCACGGAGTCGGCGGGGTCGCGCTCGACGCGGACGCGCAGCGCGCCGGTGCCGTTGAGGGTGCCGGCGAAGACCTCGTCACCGGGGCGTTTGGTCACCGGGAGGGGTTCACCGGTGATGGTGGCCTGGTCGGCCTCGCTCGCGCCGTCCAGGACCCGGCCATCGGCGCCGATGCGCTCACCGGGACGGATCAACAGGATGTCCCCTACGACGAGTTCACCCGTCGGGACCGTCTCCTCGCCGTTCTCCGTGACCCGCGTCGCCGTCGTGGGCGCGAGGTCGAGCAGGCCGCGTACCGAGTCGGCGGTGCGGGCGGTGGCCAGGGCCTCCAGGGCGCCGGACGTGGCGAAGATGACGATCAGCAGGGCGCCGTCCAGGACCTGGCCGATCGCGGCCGCGCCGAGTGCCGCGCCGATCATCAGCAGGTCGACGTCCAGGGTCCTCTCGCGCAGCGCCCTGAGCCCTTCGAGGGCCGGTTCCCAGCCGCCGGTGGCGTAGGCGAGCGCGTAGAGCGGGCCGTACAGCCACCACGGCAGGCCGCCGAGGTCCAGCGCGAACGCGAGCAGGAACGCGACGGTCGACGCCAGCGCCCAGCGGGCCTCGGGGAGGGCGAGCACCCGGGTGCGGCGGCTGGGTGCCGACTGCGCGGGCGAGGGGACACGGACAGGAGTGAGAGTCGTGGACACCCGGGCACCATACAGGAACACATGAAGACTCATTCATCTGTTCATGCGCGATGGGTAAGATACCGCGCATGGGTCATGGAGCCGTCACCACCGCGCAGGAAACCGCCGAGCGGGTACGTCTGGACGCGGCGAACGTGGCCAAGGTGGCCACCACCCTCCAGGCCCTCTCCACCCCCTCCCGCCTGCTGATCCTCGCGAGGCTGCGCGAAGGTCCGCTGCCGGCCACGGAGTTGGCCGCCGAGGTGGGCATGGAGCAGTCGGCGTGCTCGCACCAGCTGCGGCTGCTGCGCAACCTGGGCCTGGTCGTGGGCGAGCGCCGCGGCCGGTCGGTGGTGTACGCACTGCACGACCACCATGTCGCCGAGCTGCTCGACCAGGCCGTCTTCCACGTGGAACATCTGCGGCTGGGGCTCAGTGACGCCGCCGAGTGAGCCGCCCCGGCGGCAGATGTGGCCGCTGTACGCGGCCGGTTTCACCACCGCATTCGGTGCGCACGGCATTGCCGCGAACCTGGGTGCGGGCTCGGCGGACGCGGTCACCTCACTGCTCGTGCTGGGCGGCCTGCTGGCCCTGTACGACGGCGCGGAGGTCGTGCTCAAGCCACTGTTCGGCACGATCGCCGACCGGATCGGGGCGCGTCCCGTACTCCTCGGCGGACTGGTGGCCTTCGCCGTCGCGTCCGCGCTCTACGCTCTCGCCGACAGCCCCGGCCGGCTGTGGGCCGCGCGCCTCGGGCAGGGCGCGGCGGCCTCCGCCTTCTCCCCCGCCGCGTCGGCGCTGGTGGCCCGGCTCAATCCGGCCGCCAAACAGGGGCGGGCCTTCGGGAGCTACGGCTTCTACAAGTCCGTCGGCTACACCCTGGGCCCGCTGCTCGGCGGGGTGCTGGTGTGGGCGGGTGGGCTCCGGCTGCTGTTCACGGTGCTTGCGGTGCTGGGCGCGGCCGTGGCGGTGTGGGCCCTGATCGCCGTACCCGTCGTGCCGCCTCTCCCCCGGGCCCGGCAGACGCTGCTCGACCTGGCCCGGCGGCTGGCCGACCCGGTGTTCCTGGTCCCGACGGCCGCGCTCGCCGGGGCGACGGCCGCGCTCTCGGTGGGCGTGGGCTTCCTGCCCGTGTCGGGCAAGGTGGCGGGACTCGGCACGGTGGCGACGGGGGCCGCGGTGTCGGTGCTCGCCGCCTGCGCGGCGGTCGTACAGCCGCGCGCCGGGCGGGCGTTGGACGCGGGGCGGATCACGGTACGGGGCGGGCTGAGTGCCGGGCTGCTGCTGGCTGCGGCCGGCCTGGGCTGCGCGATGCTGCCGGGGCTCGCGGGCGTCCTGCTGGGGGCCGCGCTGATCGGCGTCGGGACGGGGCTGATCACCCCCCTCGGGTTCGCGGCGCTTGCGGCCTCGACTCCGCGGGAGCGGCTGGGGCAGACCATGGGGGCGGCAGAGCTCGGGCGTGAACTCGGGGACGCGGGTGGGCCGTTGCTGGTCGCGGGAGTGGCCGCGGCGGCGACCCTGACGTATGGCTACGGGGTACTGGCGGTGCTGCTGGCGTGCGGGCCGGTGCTGGCCGTGGGGCTCCTTCGCAGCCGCAGATGAGACACGTTCCCCACGCCCGAAGGGGCGCGGGGAACCGCGCGACCGGCCACGACGAGGCCGTCAGAATGCCCGACGGCCGGCCCCGCAACGCTTATGCCGTGCCCGTCGGCCGCCGCGAAGCCGCCGTCGCCTCGCCCACATCCGTCAGCGGCCGCAGCCGGTACGTGTACGCGTAGTCCCGGTCGGTGAACAGCTTGTACTCGTCGTGGGTGTGCGCACCCCAGCTGTTGTCACCGCCGACGCCCATCTGCCGGTGGTTGACCCTGAGGACGACCGCGTCGCGCGGGGTGAGCTGGTAGTCGTGGCGCACCCCGTTGGACAGGTCCTCCGGCGTGAAGTGCGAGGCGTTGACCTCCAGGAGCGGCTCACCGGAGACGAGCAGTCCTGCGCCGTCGCGGCCGGTCAGGGCCGCCCAGCGCACATCCGTCTTGTTGCCGTTCTCCTGCGGCCGGATGTAGGAGGTCCACTGCTCGGCGACGGTCCCCGAGTAACGACCCACGTCCGTACCGTCGTTGCGGTCCCAGTGGTTCTCCTCGGGGCCGCGCCCGTAGTAGTGCAGCCGGTCCAGGCGACGCGGCAGGAACAGGAGCGTGCCGACCTCCGGGATGTACGGCAGTGAACCCGCCCCTGGATGCAGGGTGTTGTCGACCTTGATCTCGCCGTTGCCGAAGACCGTGTAGGTCGTGGTGTACGCCGACTCGGTCGTCGTCGGCAGGGTGCCGCTCACCTTGATCTCGACGGCCCGGTCCCGCAGCGCCCGCACGCTCACGCCGGTCACCTCGCGGCGCGCACCGGCGTCGCGCCAGGTCTGGTTGCGGGTGTGCTGCCCGTTGCCGTGGTCGTTGTCGGTTGGCGCCCGCCAGAAGTTCGGGACGGGACCCGAGGTGATCAGACGGGTGCCGTGGGCCCGGTACGACGTGATGGTCCCGCTGCCCTTGTCGACGGTGACAGAGAAGTCCTGTCCGTTGACGGTGACTTGGCCGGTGGCGTCCTGGTACGTCAGTGCCGGGACCTTCGCGAGCGGCAGCGGCGTCACCGCCGGACTGTCCGCCTCGACGGCGAGCTGCTGCTTGGCCACCTCGAAGCCGGCCTTCGCCCAGGGGGTGGACTCCCTTGTGGTGAAGGAGAGTTGGAGGAAGTACTCGGTGCCGGGCGCGGGGGTGCTCGGGAGCCTGTACGGGACGGTGATGTTCTTGCTCGACAGCGGTGCCAGGTTCAGCTGGTCCCGGGTCAGCCTCCCTCGCTGCACGACCTTCCCGTCGGCGGAGAGGGTCCAACTGCCGTCATACGGACGTAGGTCGGTGAACAGGTTCTCGTTGGTCAGGGTCACCGAACCGTCCGCCGCCCAGGACGCGTGGACCGCCTGGTAGATCTGCTTGACCTCGGCTGCCTTGCCGGTGTGGCCGCGGTCGGCGGTGACGATGCCGTCCGCGACGAAGGCACCGTCATTGGGGTTGTCGCCCCAGTCGCCTCCGAAGGCGAAGAAGGTCTTCTGTGCGGGCCGCTTCTCGCTGAGCCCGACGGTCGCCGCGTCGAACCAGAACCGCGCGCCCTCGTCACCGGGACCCCGGCTGTCGGAGGCCAGTTCGGCGGCGCTCAGGGCACGGCCGTACACCCGCGCCTTCCTGATCGTTCCGCTGAACTCCCTGGTCGGGTTGTCGACGTCGACGGCCAGCGTGAGCGGCGCGGTGTTGCCGCTCGGCCGCTGTGCCGTGGTCCTGGTCGCCCTGACCTGACCGTCCACGTGGAGGGTCAGCGTGCCCGCGGCCGCGTCGAAGACACCGGCGACATGATGCTCACTGCCCGTCCAGTCGTCCGGGAGCGCCCAGGTGGCGGTGATCCACTGGCCGCCGCCGTAGATGAAGAACTCCAGCGTCTTTCCGGACTGTTTGAGGGCGTAGTGGGTGTCACCCTTGGCGATGATCGGCTGGTGATAGCCGGTCACCTTCGGGGTGAACCAGGCCTCCAGGGTCAGTGAGCCGGTGAGGTCGAGGCGGGCGTCCCGCGCGAAGACCGTGCCCCCGGAGACACCCTTGGCACGGTCGAACCTGGCCCTGGCGGGCAGGACTTCGCCCTTCAGCGCGCCGGGCCCGCTCTCGGTCAGCAACTGGCGTACCGGTACGGGCTCGCTGAGGGACTGGTCGACGAAGTCCCAGATCCAGCCGCCCTGGAGAACGGGGTAGCGGCGGACGATGTCCCAGTACTTCTTGAAGTTGCCGTTGGAGTTCCCCATCGCGTGGCAGTACTCGATCATCACGTACGGCCGGGTGTCGGCGGTGTCCTTGGCGCGCTGCTCCACGCGTGCGGGGCTCTCGTACATGGCCGAGCGGATGTCGCTGATGGTGGGCCGGTCGTCGCCCTCGTACTGGACGACGCGGGTGGTGTCGTACGACTTGATCCAGTCCCGCATGTTGACGAAGGTGCTGCCGCCGCCCGCCTCGTTGCCGAGGGACCAGATCACCACCGAGGCGTGGTTCTTGTCGCGGTGGACCATGTTCTGGGCGCGCGCCACACAGGCCGCGCTCCAGTCGGGGTGGTTGCCGGGGTACTCGCCGCGGATGCCGTGGGTCTCCAGGTTGGTCTCGTCGACGAGGTACAGGCCGTACTCGTCGGCGAGTTCGAGCCACAGCGGGTTGTTGGGGTAGTGCGAGGTGCGCACGGAGTTGATGTTCATCCGCTTGATGATCGTGATGTCCTTCACGAGGTCCGCGCGGGTGAGCGCGGTACCGCGGTCGGGGTGCATCTCGTGGCGGTTGGTGCCGCGGAAGGAGACCGGCTTGCCGTTGATGCGCATCAGCCCGTCCTTCAGGGCGAACTCACGCAGGCCGACACGGTGCGAGAGGGTCTCGATCACCTTGCCGGCGGGGTCGCGCAACCGCAGGACGGCGGTGTAGAGGTTCGGCTGCTCGGCCGACCACAGCTTCGGCGCGGGCACGGCCTTCGCCGCCTGTACGGTCGTCTCGTCGCCTGCGTCGAGGGCCACGGCCTGCTGGAGCGGGCGGGACCAGACCGGGTGACCGCCCGAGTCGTACAGCTGGGTCTCGACCGTGTAGCGGCCCTGGTTGCCGCCGCCGTAGTCGCGCACGCTCGCGGTGACCGAGAGCTGGGCGGACGTGTAGTCGTCGCCGAGCGGGGTGTCCAGCTTGAAGTCGCGCAGGTGGACGGCCGGTGTGGAGTAGAGGTGGACCGAGCGGAAGATGCCGCTCAGCCGGATCATGTCCTGGTCCTCCAGCCAGTCCCCGTCGGAGTAGCGGTAGACCTCGACCGCGATCTGGTTGGTGCCCGGCTTGAGGTGCGGGGTGATGTCGTACTCGGCAGGGGTGTAGGAGTCCTCGTGGTAGCCGACGAGTTCCCCGTTGATCCACACGTAGTGGGCGGACTTGACGCCCTCGAAGTGCAGGAAGGTCCGCCGCCCCGACCAGTCCTTCGGGACGGTGAAGGTGCGCCGGTACTGGCCGACGGGGTTGTAGCGGGTCGGGGCGGCGGGCGGCTGGGCCTCCTCGCCGAGGCCGTTGGGGCCCCACCACGGGTAGGTGATGTTGATGTAGATCGGGAAGTCGTAGCCATGCACCTGCCATACCGAGGGGACGGGAATGGTGTCCCAGTCCGTGTCGTCCACGTCGGTGCGGTAGAAGTCGGTGTCGCGGTCGGCGGGGCGGTCGGCGTAGGCGAACTTCCACTTGCCGTCGAGGCTCAGCCGGTACGGCGAGCGGGTGCGGTCGGCGGCGAGCGCCTGCCCGACGTCGGCGTACGGCATGAGGGTGGTGTGCGGGGGCTGGGTGCCCACCCGGAAGAGATCGATGGCGCCGTTCCACTCCGGGGCGGCCTCCGCCGCGTGTCCGCGGCCGGCCAGGGGTCCTGAGGAGAGGGCGAGGGCGCCGAGGACGGCGGCCCCCGACTCCAGCAGACGCCTGCGGCTGATGGGGGCAGGCAGATACGGGTGGGACATCGGGGAGCCTTCCTCGGGACGACAGTGCGGTGTACGTACTGAGGGAGCGTCAATTCCTGTGCGCTATTGGTGACTTTGAGGCACAGGATGCGACTCAACCTAGATCCCGAAGACGGCCGAGGCAATGACCTTGTCGGACTCTGTGTGGTCCTGGGGACATGACGACATGCGGCACCCCCGCGTGCGCTCACGCGGGGGTGCCGAGGTGCCGTCGGTCAGCTGGTGGTCGGGAGTGTGGGCAGTGCGCCGCCGAGGAGTCCGGTGATGGTCCCGACCACGGTGTCCAGGAGGCCGGTGACCGCGCCCACCACACCGGTCAGATCCAGTGAGGTCAGCGACTTGAGCAGGTCGTCGATCGTGGACTGGAGCGAGTCCAGGAGGTCGGAGACCGGGTCGGCCGCCACGGCCCGGTCCGTGCCGCGGCCGCTCAGCTGCCGCAGCTTCTTCTGGACCTCGGTGTTCGCCGCCGCCACGGCCTTCGCGTGGGCGGACGCCTCGCTCGCGTCGAGCCGGTCGCCGTCCAGGGCGGGGATGCCGGTGACGGCGTCCAGGAGGGGCTGGAGGACGCTGCCGTGCTCGGCCCGGTCCAGTGCGTCGAGGCGGTCCTTCAGGGTGGCCGCGTCGGCGGTGCCGTACTCGGTGGCCGTCCGGACCACACCGCGGTCCGACACGCCGCGGCCTGCGTCGACGGCGGCGGCCGCGGAGCCGACCGGGCCGAGGATCAGCGCGGCACAGACCAGAGACGGCAGGAGGAGGCCGCGGGAGACGAGGGAGCGCATGCGGGGTCCTTTCGAAGGGCTTCGTAGGGCCCACCGTGGGAACCGGACGGGAGTCCCGCAACCGGTCGCGGGGCCGGGTGACCCGGCGATCGCCGCCTCTGTACGGCTCTGAGCAGGCACTTTTCCCCGTCCGCTCCCCCGTTGCCGGCGCCCGGGGGCGTTCGGCCGTCAGGGTGGGGGACGTTCGGCCGTCGAGCCACGGGCCCCGCGAGTTCAGCCGGCCTGCCGCGCGAACGCCCGGTACGCCTGCTCGTCGAACAGCACGAACCGGACCTCCTCGACCGCGGTCTTCGTCTCCCGTACGGTCTCCACCGCGATCCGGGCGGCGTCGTCGACCGGCCAGCCGTAGATACCGGCGGAGATGGCCGGGAAGGCGACGGTCCGGGCGCCCAGTTCGTCGGCGACGCGCAGGGACTCGCGGTAGCAGGAGGCCAGCAACTCCGAACGGTCCTCCTCGTGGCTGTAGCGGGGGCCGATGGTGTGGATCACCCAGCGCGCGTCCAGCGCGCCCGCGGTGGTGGCGACCGCCTTTCCGGTGGGCAGCCCCTTGCCGTAGTGAGAGGCGCGCAGCTTTCGGCAGTCCGCCAGGATCGCGGGGCCGCCACGGCGGTGGATGGCCCCGTCGACTCCGCCTCCGCCGAGGAGGGAGGAGTTCGCGGCGTTGACGATCGCGTCGGCGCTCTCCCGGGTGATGTCGCCCTGGACGAGCCTGATGGTGGTCATGGCCGCCACTCTTCCAGCCTGCCCCGCCGAGGGCAGCCCGGTATCGATCCCCCTCAGGGCTGCTGTCGCAGCCTTCGCCATACGGCCTTCGCGGCATTGTGTCCCGACATGCCGTGCACGCCCGGTCCCGGTGGGGTCGCCGACGAGCAGATGAAGACGGCCGGGTGCGGGGTGCCGTACGGGAACAGGGAGAGCTTGGGGCGCAGCATGATCTGGAGTCCGCTGACCGCGCCGGAGGCGATGTCGCCGCCGACGTAGTTGGCGTTGCGGGCGGCCAGTTCGGGTGGGCCCGCGGTGGCACGGGCGAGGACACGATCCCGGAACCCCGGGGCGAAGCGCTCCAGTTGGCGCTCCATGGCGTCGGTGAGGTTGCCGGTCCAGCCGCTCGGGACATGGCCGTAGGCCCAGAAGACGTGCTTTCCGGCGGGAGCCCGGCCCGGGTCCACGACACTGGGCTGCACGGTGATCATGAACGGCCTGTCGGGGGCACGGCCCTCCCGGGACGCGGCGCGCAGCGCGGTACCGATCTCCGCGCTGTCGGCGCCGATCTGCACGGTGCCCGCGCCGCGCGCCTCCTTCGCGGTCCACGGCACGGGGCCGTCGAGGGCGTAGTCGACCTTGAAGACGCCCGGGCCGTAGCGGTAGCCCTCGTAGTAGTTGCCGAAGCCGGCGATGCGGGCCAGGGCGGTCGGCGAGGTGTCGAAGACGTACGCGCGGGCGGGCGGCAGGTCGTCGAGCCGCTTGACCTCGTAGTCGGTGTGGACGGTGCCGCCCAGATCCTTGAGGTAGGCGGTGAGAGCGTCGGAGATGGACTGGGAGCCGCCGCGTGCCACGGGCCAGCCGCGGGCGTGCGCCGCGAGGGCGAAGACCAGGCCGATGGCTCCGGTGGCCAGGCCGCCGAGCGGGGCCATGACGTGCGCGACGAGTCCGGCGAACAGGGTCTTCGCGCGCTCGTCGCGGAAACGGCGCATCAGCCAGGTCGACGGGGGCAGGCCGACGAGACCGAAGCGGGCCAGGGTGACCGGGTCGCGGGGCAGCGCGGTCGCGGGCAGGGACATGAAGTCTCGGGCCAGGGTGTCCCACCTGGGCAGGAACGGTTCGACGAGCCTTCGGTACGTCCCTGCGTCGCGCGCCCCGAACGAGGCGGCCGTCTCGGCGACCGACCTCGACAGCACGGCGGCGGTGCCGTCGGTGAAGGGGTGCGCCATGGGCAGCTCGGCGTGCAGCCACTCCAGTCCGTAGCGCTCCAGGGGCAGGGCGCGGAACGCCGGGGAGTTGATTCCGAGGGGGTGGGCCGCGGAGCACGGGTCGTGCAGGAAGCCGGGGAGGGTCAGCTCCTCGGTGCGGGCACCCCCGCCCACGGTGCCTCGCGCCTCGAAGACGGCCACGGAGAAGCCGCGCCGGGCCAGCTCCACGGCAGCCGTCAGTCCGTTCGGCCCCGCACCCACCACGACCGCATCGAGCATCGACGGCACCTTCGGACCCCTTCGTCAGCCGATGGCCAGAGGATCAGGATATGCCGGGGGACCGACAGTCCCGGGGCTCGGGGGTAAGTCGGGGGAGCCGGAGCTCGAGGGGCGAGGGCCGGAGACCTGCCATGTCCGACCTCCGGCCCCGGTTTCCCCCGGCCCCCCGGCCCCCCGGCCACGCTCCGGCCGTCGCGTCAGCCCTCGCCCGCCAGCAGCCCTCTCACCCTCCGGGCCGTCGCCGCGTCGCGGGCCGCGGTGAAGGGGAGGGAGTTGCCGCCCCTGATGCTGAACGGTTCGCCGGTGAGGGTCAGATGGGTGCCGCCCGCCTCCTCGACCAGCAGCAGGCCTGCCGCGTGATCCCAGGCCGCCTCCCAGTTGAACGCCACGGCGTCCGCCTCGCCCCGGGCGACGGCGAGATACTCCAGGCCCGCCGAACCGCACGGGCGCGGTGCGACGCCGTCCGTCCACAGCCCCAGCAGGCTGCGCTTCTGCTCCTCCGTCGTGTAGTCCGGGTGGGAGGTGGCCACTTGGAGATCGCGTCCCGGGTCGGGGGCGCCCGAGTGCAGCCGCTCGCCGTCGAGGAACGCGCCCCGGCCGCGTATCGCCGTGGCCAGCTGGTCCCGGGCCGGGGCGTACGTCCAGGAGGCGAGCAGGACGCCGCTCCTCGCGAGCGCGACCAGCATGCAGAAGCCGGCATCGCCGTGCACGAACTGCCGGGTGCCGTCGACGGGGTCGACTATCCAGACCGGGGTGTCACCCTGCAGCGCCTCGTACGACGCCGGGTCGGCGTGGACCGCCTCCTCACCGACCACGACGGAGCCGGGCAGCAGGGCGCCGAGCACCTCGGTGAGGTACTGCTCGGCCAGCCGGTCGGCGTCCGTGACCAGGTCGTGCGGCCCGGCCTTCTGGTCGACCTCGTGCGCGGCGAGCCGCCGGAAGCGCGGCATGACCTCGGCCGCGGCGGCCTTGCGCACCGCCTCTTCCACGTCGTCCGTGTGCCGGTCGAGAAACTCGTCGATGGTTTCCGTGTCTTCGATCATGACTCCATGAGAGCACGCGGGTCTGACAATCCCCTCCCGTCCGGTGGAGAGCGGGTGGAATCGCCGTGAACACGGGGATCCGGAGACAACCAGTGCCTATTTAAGGTCAATCGCGCAATACGGGCCGTCATCGCCCCACCGCATACCCCTGCATCCCTCGAGGATTGGCCCCCGCCGACAGCACCCCCGACTCCGGATCCCGCGCCACCGCGCACAACCGTCCCTCCGACCACGCCTCCCCCACCGTCACGTCATGTCCTCGCCGCCGAAGCTCCTCGACCACATCGGGATCCGTCCGGGACTCCACCGTGACGCTCCCCGGACGCATCCCGCGCGGATAGAAGGAGCCCGGGAAGCTGTCGTTGTGCCAGTTCGGGGCGTCGATCGCGCCCTGGAGGTCGAGGCCGCCGCGGACCGGTGAGCGCAGAGCGACGGCCAGGAAGAAGTGCAGCTGCCACTGGTCCTGCTGGTCCCCGCCGGGCGTACCGAAGGCCAGGACGGGCACCCCGGCGCGCAGGGCGATGGTGGGCGTGAGAGTGGTGCGGGGGCGGCGGCCGGGCGTGAGGGAGTTCGGCAGGCCCTCCTCCAGCCAGGTCATCTGGAGCCGGGTGCCGAGCGGGAAACCCAGTTCGGGCACGACCGGGTTGGACTGGAGCCATCCGCCGCTGGGCGTGGCGGCGACCATGTTGCCCCAGCGGTCGACGACGTCGAGGTGGCAGGTGTCGCCCCGGGTGGTGCCGTCGGGACCGGTCTGGGGTTCGCCCGGCACAGGTGACACGGGGCTCTTCGCGACCGTCGGCTCCCCGACCCCCATCGGGTTGAACCCGGGCTCGTCGGTGACGACCACGCGCGCGTGCGCACTGAGCCGCGGGTCGCGCCCGCCGGGACTGCCCGGTCGCAGCTCGTACGAGGCCTTGTCGCCGACGAGTTCACGCCGCTCCGCGTTGTACCGGTCCGACAGCAGCTCACCGAGCGGCACCTCGGCCGCGTCCCCGTACCAGGCCTCCCGGTCGGCCATCGCCAGCTTGCAGCCCTCGACCAGCAGATGGACGTACTCGGCGGACCCGTACCGCGGCAGCTCGGGCGGCAGCAGCGCGAGTTGCTGGAGCAGGACCGGGCCCTGGCTCCAGGGGCCGGCCTTGCACAGGGTCCAGCCGTTCCAGTCGTACGTCGCCGGAGTCTCGTAGGTCGCGGACCACCCGGCGAGATCGGCGGCCGTGAGCGTGCCGGTGTGCCGCGTACCGCTCGTGTCCATGGTGGGTCGCCGCGCCTGCCGTACGAGTGCCTCGGCGATGAATCCGGTACGCCACACCTCGCGCGCCGCGTCGATCTGCGCGATCCGGTCTCCCGCTCCGGACACCTCGGCGATGAGCCGCTTCCAGGTGGCGGCGAGGGCGGGGTTGCGGAACAGCGCGCCCGGACGGGGGGCCTGTCCTCCCGGCAGATAGACCTCCGCCGACGAGGTCCACTCCGTCTCGAACAGCTCCCGTACGCTCTCGACGGTCGCGCCGAGGTTCTCCACGGGGGCGTGCCCGTCCTCGGCGTATCCGACGGCGTACTTGAGGACGTCGGCGAGGGACTTGGTGCCGTGGTCGCGGAGCAGCAGCATCCAGGCGTCGAAGGCGCCGGGAACCGCGGCGGCGAGGGGGCCGGTGCCGGGGACGAGCTCCAGGCCCAGCCCCTTGTAGTGGGCCACGGTCGCCCCGGCCGGTGCGACGCCCTGTCCGCACAGCACCCGTACCTCTCCTCCGGCGGGCGCGAGCAGGATCGGCACCTCGCCCGCGGGTCCGTTGAGGTGCGGCTCGACGACATGCAGCACGAACGCGCCGGCCACCGCCGCGTCGTACGCGTTGCCGCCGTCCTCCAGGACCGCCATCGCCGACTGCGAGGCCAGCCAGTGAGTGGAGGACACCATGCCGAAGGTGCCCTGGAGGGTCGGCCGGGTGGTGAACGACATCTGTCACCTCACTGGTCGGGCGCGCCTCGGCCGGTCCGAAGCGGTCGCCTCTGCGGATCCCTGTGCATCTCTGTGGATCCTTTCATTCCACACCGGGCGGCCTACGAAGTCTTTGCGATCGCACGAGAACCCCATGAACCACCCCCCACCTGCACAGAGTCCCTTTTGCCCGGTTGCCCGGACCCTCGGTAACCCCGAGTTCACCGGACTTCTCTTCCTCCGCGTTCTACGCGCGTGGTGCCATGCGCATGCCCGCGCCCCCCACGTGGGCCCCAACTTAACCAGGAGTCAGGCATGTTGTCGAAGGTCCTCGCCCGCACGGGTGTCACGCTCGCCGCCGGCGCCGCCGTGCTCGCCGCCTCCGTCCCCGCCAACGCCGCGACCTACACCGCCTTCGCCTTCTCGCGGAGCGGCACCACCCAGCCCACCGTCTACGACTTCATCGACTCGGCCACCACCTCCCTCGACATGACGATGTACGAGCTGGAGGACACGACCGCCGTCAACGACCTCATAGCGATGAAGAACAAGGGCGTCACCGTCCGGGTCGTCCTGGACCGCGCGCACCAGAGCGCCAACAGCTCGGCCTACACGGCACTGACGAACGCGGGCGTGGGCGTGGTGTGGTCACCGGCGAGCTTCGTGTACACGCACCAGAAGACGATCACGGTGGACGGCACCAAGTCCCTTGTCCTGACCGGCAATCTGACCTCGCAGTACTACGCGACGGGCCGGGACTACGGGGTGTTCACCGACGACAGCCGCGATGTCGCCGCGATCGAGAAGGTGTTCGCCGCGGACTACGCCGGCACCTCGGTCACCCCCACCGACGGCGACCACCTGCTCTGGTCGCCCACGGACTCCCGCAACCGGCTGCTCTCCGTGGTGAACGCGGCCACGAAGACGCTGGACGTCGAGGAACTGGAGTTCAGCGACAGCGCGGTGGTCGACGCCATCGCCGCCCGCGCGAAGGCGGGGGTGAAGGTGCGGGTGGTGCTGGAGACCCCGGGCGACTACGCGAGCGAGGTCTCCGAGGTCGAGGCGGCCGGCGGCACGGTCGTCGGGTACTCCGATCCCAACGGCTTCTACATACATGCCAAGGCCATGGTCGCCGACTACGGCCTCGCCACCCAGGAGGTCGAGGCGGGTTCCATGAACCTCAGCAGCAACTCGCTGACCAACAACCGCGAGTTGGGCATCATCCTCACTGGCACCGGGGTCGCCCAGTCCGTGGCCACCACCGTCGAGACCACCTTCAACAGCGACTACTCGGGCGGTACGGCCGCGTAGGCCCTGCCGGGCGGACGGCCGGCGCTCGCGTCACTCCGGCCGTCCGCCCACCGTGAGCAGATGCCCGCTCGCCCCCAGCAGAGTCGGCTCGGACTCGGTGTGCCGGCACGCCGCGAGGACCGCCTCACGCCGCTCGGGGTCGTCCAGCCAGTCCTCGACCCCGCCCATCAGCCAGGCGAGGCCCTCCACGCCGTACTGGCCCCCGACGGACAGCCCCGCCTCGGCGAACTCCGCGGTCACCTCGGCCGGTTGGGCGAAGTGCGCGACGGTGAAAAAGCCGCCCTCCTGGTAGGGATGCCTGCCGTCCGCGAGGACGGCGTCGGTGTGCGCCCGGACCGACGGGGTGAAGTAGCGCTCCTCGCGCAGCAGGTCGTGCAGTTGGGCGTACCGGTTGATGGTGGCGGCGACCACCAGACCGCCGGGCCGGACCACCCGCCCCGCCTCGGCCAGCGCCTTGACGCGGTCGGCCCGTTCGGTCAGGTGGTAGAGCGGACCGAGCAGGAGCACCACGTCGTACGAGGCGTCGGTGTCGGCCAGTTCACGGGCGTCCCCGTGGCGGGCGGTCACCCCGGCCAGCCGTGCGGCCTGCTCCACGTGGAGCGGTACCGGATCGACGAGCACGACCTGGTGTCCGTCCCGGGCGAGCCACTCCGCGTGCACCCCGCTGCCGCCTCCGACGTCCAGCACCCGCGCGGGCGCGGCGGGCAGCGACCGACGCAGCACGTCCTGGGTGCGCCAGAACTCCAGCCGCCCGGCAGGGGCACCACCGTCTCTGAGACGGGCGTCCTCCTTGCCCTGGGCGTAGTAGGCGAGGATCTCTGCATGCACCCGCGGTGCCGTCCCGGTCATCGCCTCAGGGTGCTGATCCCTGCCCCGGCAGGGCAACGGGTTTTCAGGTCCCGCGTGCCGTCACCAGCCCCGACTCGTAGGCGAAGACGACCAGTTGGGCCCGGTCCCGGGCTCCCAGCTTCGTCATCGCGCGGCTGATGTGCGTCTTGGCGGTGAGGGGGCTGATCACCATGTGCTCGGCGATCTCCTCGTTGCTCAGGCCGCGGGCGGCCAGGGCGGTGACCTCGCGTTCGCGGCGGGTGAGGCACTCCAGGCCGGGGGCGGTGGAGCGGTCCGGGGGGCGTGCGACGAACTCGCCGATCAGGGTGCGGGTGACCGCGGGGGACAGCAGCGCCTCGCCCCGGGCCACCACCTCGATGGCCTGGAGGAGGTCGGCGGGCTCGGTGTCCTTCAGCAGGAAGCCGCTCGCGCCGGCCCGCAGCGCCTCGAAGACGTACTCGTCGACGCCGTAGTTGGTGAGGATCACCACGCGGACCCCCGCCAGCTCCGGGTCCGCGGCGATCCGCCGGGTCGCCTCGATGCCCGTCATCACCGGCATCTGCACGTCGATCAGCGCGATGTCGGGCACCTGCGCCCGCACCAGCTCCACACCCCGCTCCCCGTCCGCCGCCTCCCCGACCACCTCGATACCGTCCTCGGCATCGAGCAGGGCCCGGAACCCGGCCCGCATCAACGCCTGGTCATCGACGAGCGCCACCCGGATCACCCCGACACCTCCCCACGCCGGACGAAGCCGCCCTTCGCCCCGATCACGCCGACCCCGCGGAACCGACACAGGGCCCAGCGGGAAGCTCTCCCGCGGCCGGGTGCCCGATTACGCACACACCGAGGACGCCCCCACCGTCGCGACCGCCCCTCCCCCGCCCCCCCCCGGGAGCCGCCCCTCCCCGCCCTCGACTTCCATCCCCGCCCAACGCGAAGCCATCCCGCCCCCGATCACGCCGACTCCCCTGCCCCCAACGGCAGTTCCGCCCGTACCGAGAAGCCGCCCTCCTCCCGCGGCCCGGTCTGCAGTGTTCCGCCCAGTGCCGCGACGCGTTCGCGCATGCCGGTGAGGCCGTGGCCGGGCTGCGGCGGGCAGTCGGGACGGGCAGCCCCGTCGTCATCGACGCGTATCGACAAGTCGTCCTTGTTGTAGACCAGTTCGACCTGAACCTTCGCCGGTCCCGCGTGCCGGGCCGCGTTCGTCAGGGACTCCTGGACGATCCGGTACACGGCCCGGTCGAGGGGGGCCGGCAGGGCGCACTCCTCGCCCGTCACGTTCAGTTCGACGGCGAGACCCGCCGCCCGAGCCCGCTCCACCAGCAGCGCCGGGCTGCCGGTCGGCTCGTCGGTGCGCAGGATCTCCAGCGTGGCGCGCAGCTCACGCATGGCCTCGCCGCCCGCCTCCTGGATGGCGAGGAGGGCGGGCGGTACCTCCTCACCCCGCTTGCGTGCCAGGTGCACGGCCACGCCCGCCTGGAGCTTGACGATGGAGATGCTGTGGGTGAGCGAGTCGTGCAACTCCCGGGCGATCCGCAGCCGTTCCTCCCCGGCGCGGCGCAGGGCGGCCTCCTCCCGGGTGCGTTCGGCCTCCAGCGCGCGCTGTTCGGTCTGGCGCAGATACGCCTGCCAGTTGCGGCCCGCGAGGCCCGTCACCACCGCGCACACGAACCAGCCCGCGAGCAGCCCCGTCTTCTCGACCGCCGCCTGGACCGTCGGGCCCGTGGTCGCGTACGCCGCGAGGAAGACCGCACCCGCCCCCGCTGCCCAGCCCCGCTGTCCCGACTGGGACGTTAGGTGCACGGCGGCGAAGACGGACAGGGCGCCGAGGGGGCCCGGATGCGCGTGCAGGACGTAGGCGGCCCCGCTCGCCGTGGCCACGGCCAGCACCACCAGCGGGATCGCCCGGTGGAACGCGAGAGCCGCCGAACTCACCACGAGGAGCCCGTAGTCGAGGGCGGTCGTGTCCGGGTCGAGAGCCGCCACGGTCACGACGAGGGCACCGACCACGACCGCCAGGGCCAGATCGGCGAGCCGCTGGGAGATGGCCGAGTCGACCGGGTGCCCGCTCATGCCCACACGCTAGACCGCCGTACCGACACCGGCGTCAGCCCTGTGGACAACTCCTGCGCTACTCCCCCGGTAGTAGTACCCGGCCCGGCCCGCGCTCCCGGACGCAGCGCCAACTCCCTTCGGCCGTAGGACGACCGCGCCCGGGGTCCGGGCGCACGCTGCCGTGCATGTCCACACCCTTCCGCTACACCCGGCCCCTGCCGCCCAGGTCCGCCACCGGCCGCGTCGCCGAGGTATACGAGCAGATGTCCCGTGACTTCGGCATCGACGAACCCGTCACCTTCGTGGTGCTCTCCTCCGCGCCGGAGCTCCTCGCCCCGGCGTGGGCGCTGATGCGCGAGTCCCTGATCGCCGGCCCCGGCACCCGCACCGGCAAGGAGCTGGCGGCGCTCGGGGTGTCCCTGGCCAACCGGTGCCCGTTCTGCGTGGACGCGCACACCATGCTGCTGCACGCCACCGGCGACCACGCCCTCGCCGAACGCGTCGCCCGAGGAGAGCGACCGGTGAACGAGGAGCACACGCGCGTGCTGGAGTGGGGCAGGCACACGCGCGTGCCGGGCGGTCTCGGCGGGGCGCCGTACCCCTTCCCGCGCGAGCACGCTCCGGGTTACCTCGGTACCGCGTTCGCCTTCCACTTCATCAACCGGATCGTGTCCGCCCTGCTCACCGAGAACCTGCTGCCGGGCAACGCCCAGCGCTTTCGGGCCGTGCGCAGTCTCGCGGGCCGCACGCTCGCCCGGACCGTACGCCGACCTGCCCGGCCCGGCGCGTCCCTCCCGCTGCTCGACCTGCCCGACCCCGGAGAAGCCCCCGCGTGGGCGGACGGTACGCCCGTCGGGCTCGCGTACGCGGCGCTGCTCCGAGCCGCCATGGCGGGTGCCGGTCTCCTCGGCACCGACGACCAGGACCTCGTGGAGGAGGTACTGCTGGACTGGGACGGGTCGCACCCGCCGCTCGACCTGAGCGGTTTTCCGGGCCGGCGGGAGCGTCCCGGGGCGCGGCTGGTGCTGCTGGCCGCGCTCGCGCCGTACCGGATCACCGACGAGGACGTGGCGGCCTGGCGGCGGCCGGAGCACACCGACCGCTGTCTGGTGCACCTCGTGGCCTACGGGGCGTTCCTGGCCGTGGACCGCATCGAATCGGCCCTGCACCGGCCCATCGCCCGGACATAAACGGACACATGACGCATCGACGGCGGGGCACAGTGACGGCACAGGTACGGAGCGAGTTCACACTTCCGCCTCACAGGCAGACATGTGAAACTGGCGTCCGTCCGCAGTGCGGACCCCTCCGCACCGTCCGTCCCCCACGAAAAGTGCGCCGTGCGAACTCTTTCCCTGCCGCTCGCGCTCACCGCGCGCATCTCGCCCGTCGTCGTGCTCGCCGCGGCGGGCTGGTCGCTGACGTCGGGCCCGGCCACGACGCCGGCCACCCAGAAGGAGTCGGCGCCGCAGTCCGCCGCCGAGTCCCCGTCGGGCTCGTCCACGGCGGCCGCCACGAAGCAGTACGCCGCCGCGCCCGCCCCCTGCGGCAGTATCGGCGCGGCGACGATCAAGTCGCTGGTGCCGGGCGCCAAGACCGCGGGCAAGGAGATCCCCTCGACGGACACGGCACTGCGCCGCACCTGCTCCTGGAACGCGCTCAAGGGGTACGACTACCGCTGGCTCGACGTGTCCTTCGAGATCACGGAGTCCGACGAGGCGGCCGCCAAGTCGTACAAGGACAACGTCGCGGAGAAGAGCGGCGGCGGGAGCGTGCCCGGGGTCGGCGACGCCGGGTACTCGGTGGTGAACCTCACGACCGAGAACAAGCAGCAGACCCGTGAGGGCGTGGTCATGATCCAGGCGTCCAACGCACTGGTGACCGTGACGTACAACGGCAGCGACTTCGAGTCGAAGAAGGCGCCCAGCACGGACGAGATCAACAAGGGTGCCATCAAGGCCGCCAAGGAGGCGGTGGCGGCACTGGAGGGCGGCCGGAAGGCCTGAGCCGGCCGGCGACGGACGCCGGGCCGGGCCCGACCGCCCTCCACGCGCGCGTGGCGAACCCTCAGGCCGCGATGCCCTCCTGTTCCCTGCCCTTCGGCAGCATCAGCGCGATGTACAGCAGCAGGGAGGTGCCGAGGCCCACCGCCCAGCCGTAGTCGGCCAGCGGCTTGAGGAACGGGATCAGACCGTCGGTGGGGAACGGCCCGGTCTTCTTGCCGTCCGCGCCCACGGCCGAGTACGAGCCGCCGACCGCGAGCAGACCGCCCACCACGAAGGCGACGATGGCCCGCCAGTTCCAGCCGTTGGTGTACCAGTAGCGGCCGCCGGGCGTGTACAGGTCCACGAGGTGCAGGACCGTACGCCGGACGATCCAGTAGTCGGCGATGAGGATGCCCGCGACCGTGCCGAGCAGGCCGCCGACCACCCCGAGCCAGGTGAAGATGTAGAACTCGGGCGTGGAGATCAGCTTCCACGGGAAGATCAGGATGCCGACGACGCCCGTGATCAGCGCGCCGGTACGGAAGTTGATGAGCTTCGGGGCCAGGTTGGCCAGGTCGTACGCCGGTGAGACCACGTTCGCCGCGATGTTCACGGAGACCGTGGCGACCAGCACGATGATGAGCGCGAAAAGCAGCCCGAAGCCGTTGTCCGTCTTGGCGGCCAACGCGACCGGGTCCCAGATGGCCTCGCCGTAGACGGCCTCGGAGCCCGAGGTGACGAGCACGGCGAGGATCGCGAAGAGGGTCATGGTGGTGGGCAGGCCCAGCGCCTGGCCCCAGGTCTGCGCCTTCTGACTGGCACCGAAGCGGGTGAAGTCGGGGATGTTCAGCGACAGAGTCGCCCAGAAGCCGATCATGCCCATGAGCGAGGGGAAGAAGACCGGCCAGAAGTCGGCGCCCCAGCCCAGCTTCGAGGGCTGGTCGAGCAGCGCGCCGAAGCCGTCGGCCTTGACCGCGATCCAGATCAGCAGCACGAGCGCGCCGGCGATCACGAAGGGCGCGGCCCAGTTCTCGAAGTGCCGCAAAAAGTCCATGCCGCGGTAGATGATCGCGATCTGGAGTGCCCAGAACAGCAGGAAGCACAGCCACAGGGGCCAGGGGTTGCCCGCGATCTCGGCCGCGTTCTCCCAGTGGCCGCCGGTGAGCTTGGAGCCCAGTGCGAAGATGCCGCTGCCGCCGATCCAGGTCTGGATGCCGAACCAGCCGCAGGCCACGGCCGCCCGGATCAGCGCCGGGATGTTGGCGCCGCGCAGTCCGAAGGAGGCGCGGGCGAGCACCGGGAAGGGGATGCCGTACTTGGGCCCCGCGTGCCCGGTGGCCAGCATCGGCAGCAGCACGATGATGTTGGCCAGGGCGATGGTGAACACGGCCTGCTTCCAGTCCATGCCGAGCGCGACCAGGCCGGAGGCCAGGGTCCAGCTGGGGATGCAGTGCGCCATGGAGATCCACAGGGCCGCGAAGTTGTACGTCGTCCACTTGCGCTCGGAGACCGGTACGGGACGCAGGTCCTCGTTGGCGAAGGGGCTGTCGGCGGGGAAGGCCTCGGGGGCGAGCTCGACGCGACCGCCGGTGGAGTGCGGTATCGGCGACCCCGTGGGGACTGTTTCGGTCATGGGCAGGCCAATCGATCAGAACGGGACGGGATAGGCCGTGCGGGGGCCTCGGGCGGGACCGGGACGGGCGGGGAGGCCTTTCCCGGCCCCGCCACCCCTCCCCGGGACGGCGGGAAGGGGGGACAAGGAGTGGGGGGTCGGTCGAGCGGTGTGCGATCCGGGTCAGGAGTTGAGGGCGGGGATGACCTTGGAGCCGTAGGCGTCGATGGTGGCTTCCTGGGCGTCGTGCATGTCGTAGACGGCGAACTGGTCGACGCCCAGCTCGCGCAGCGCGTTCAGCTTCTCGATGTGCTTCTCGACCGGTCCGATGACACAGAACCGGTCGACGATCTCGTCGGGCACGAACGCGGTGTCCGGATTGTCGGCACGCCCGTGGTGCGAGTAGTCGTACCCCTCGCGCGCCTTGATGTAGTCCGTCAGTTCGTCGGGGACGGCGGCCGAGTGCTCGCCGTACTTGGAGACCAGGTCGGCGACGTGGTTGCCGACCATCCCGCCGAACCACCGGCACTGCTCACGCGCGTGGGCGAGCGCCTCGGGTGAGTCGTCCGCGGTGACGTAGGCGGGGGCGGCGACACAGATCTTGACCTCGGACGGGTCGCGCCCCGCGGCGACGGCCGCGTCCTTGACGGCCTTCACCATGTACTCGGTGAGATACAGGTCGGCCAGCTGGAGAATGAACCCGTCGGCCTCCTCGCCCGTCATCTTCAGCGCCTTCGGGCCGTACGCCGCCATCCATACGGGGAGTTCGGCGTCCTCCTTGATCCACGGGAACCTGATCACCGTGCCGCCGAGGTCGGCCTCCTGGCCCGAGCCGAGCGCCCGGATGACCTTCATGGCCTCGCTGATCCGCGCCAGCGTGTTGGGCGTACGGCCCGCGACGCGCATCGCGGAGTCACCGCGGCCGATGCCGCACACCGTGCGGTTGCCGAACATGTCGTTGAGGGTGGCGAAGGTGGAGGCGGTGACCTCCCAGGTGCGGGTGCCCGGGTTGGTGACCATCGGGCCGACCTTCAACTTCGAGGTGTTGGAGAGGATCTGACTGTAGATCACGAACGGCTCCTGCCAGAGCACGGCGGAGTCGAACGTCCACCCGTAGGTGAAGCCGTTGCGTTCGGCCCGCTTCATCAGGCTGATGACCTTGGAAGCGGGCGGATCCGTCTGCAGGACGAGTCCGAAGTCCATGTGCGCCACTCCTAGTTGAGGTACTGACAGGTGGAGCGCGGGGTGTAGGTGCCGTGTCCGGCGTGCCCGGTGTACTCCCGCTCGGTGATGACGAGTTCGCCGCGCGAGAGGACCGTCTCGACCCGGCCGGTGAGGCGCTTGCCCTCGTAGGCCGAGTAGTCGACGTTCATGTGGTGGGTCTCGGCGGAGACGATCTGCTCGGCGTGCGGGTCGTAGATGACGACGTCCGCGTCGGCGCCCGGGGCGATGGTGCCCTTCTTCGGGTACATGCCGAACATCCGGGCCGGGGTGGCGCAGGCGATCTCGATCCAGCGGCGGCGCGAGATGTGCCCGTCGACGACGGCCTGGTGGAGCAGGTCCATGCGGTTCTCGACGCCGGGGAGACCGTTGGGGATCTTCGAGAAGTCGCCGCGGCCGAGTTCCTTCTGGCCCACGAAGCAGAAGGGGCAGTGGTCGGTGGAGACGACCTGGAGGTCGTTGGTCCGCAGGCCCTGCCACAGCTTGGCCTGGTGTTCCTTCGGACGAAGCGGCGTGCTGCACACGTACTTCGAGCCTTCGAAGTCCGGTTCCGCGAGGTTGTCCGTGGACAGGAACAGATACTGCGGGCAGGTCTCGCCGAAGACGTTGAGCCCTTCGTCGCGCGCCCGCGCCAGCTCCGCCACCGCCTCCATGGCCGAGACGTGCACGACGTACAGGGGCGCGCCGGCGACCTGCGCGAGCTTGATGGCACGGTGGGTGGCCTCGGCCTCCAGGAGCGCCTTGCGGACCTCGCCGTGATAGCGGGGGTCGGTCTCGCCGCGGGCCAACGCCTGCTCGACCAGCACGTCGATCGCGATGCCGTTCTCGGCGTGCATCATGATCAGGCCGCCGTTCTCGGCGGAGCGCTGCATGGCGCGCAGGATCTGGCCGTCGTCGGAGTAGAAGACGCCGGGGTAGGCCATGAACTGCTTGAAGGAGGTGACCCCCTCCTCCACCAGCAGGTCCATCTCCTTGAGCGTCTCCTGGTTCACATCGGAGACGATCATGTGGAAGCCGTAGTCGATGGCGCAGTTGCCCTCGGCCTTGGCGTGCCAGGCGTCCAGGCCCTCGCGCAGGGAGTGTCCGACGCTCTGCACCGCGAAGTCGACGATCGTGGTCGTACCGCCCCAGGCGGCGGCCCGGGTGCCGGTCTCGAAGGTGTCGGAGGCGAAGGTGCCGCCGAACGGCAGCTCCATGTGGGTGTGGGCGTCGACGCCACCGGGGATGACGTACTTCCCGGTGGCGTCGATCGTGCGGTCCGCGGTCCAGTTCTGGGTACCGGGCACGGCGAGGGCGGCGATGCGGCCGTCCTCGATCAGGACGTCGGCGTGGATCTCGTCGGACGCGGTGATGACGAGACCGCCGCTGATGACGGTACGGCTGCTCATGTTCCCTCTCCTGCCAGGGTGGTCGGTTCGGTCAGGGTGCGGTCAGCGGGGGGTAGGCGTCCGGACGGCGGTCGCGGTAGAACTGCCAGCGGTCGCGGACCTCCCGCAGCTTGGCCATGTCCAGGTCGCGGACGACGAGTTCGGTCTCCTTGTCCGAAGCGACCTCGCCGACGAACTGGGCCTCCGGGTCGACGAAGTACGTCGTCCCGTAGAAGTCGTTGTCGCCCAGCTCCTCCACACCCACCCGGTTGATCGCGCCGACGAAGTACTCGTTGGCGACGGCCGCGGCGGGCTGCTCCAGCTGCCACAGGTAGGCGGAGAGCCCGCGCGAGGTGGCCGAGGGGTTGAAGACGATCTCGGCGCCCGCGAGGCCGAGCGCCCGCCAGCCCTCCGGGAAGTGGCGGTCGTAGCAGATGTAGACACCGATCTTCCCGACCTTGGTGTCGAAGATCGGCCACCCCAGATTGCCGGGGCGGAAGTAGAACTTCTCCCAGAATCCGGGCACTTGGGGGATGTGGTGCTTGCGGTACTTGCCGAGGTACGAGCCGTCCGCGTCGATCACGGCGGCGGTGTTGTAGAGGACGCCGGGCTGCTCCTCCTCGTACATCGGCAGGATGAGGACGATGCCCAACTCCTTGGCCAGCGCCTGGAATCGCTTGACGATGGGGCCGTCCGGGATCTGCTCGGCGTACTCGTAGAACGCCTTGTCCTGGACCTGGCAGAAGTACGGTCCGTAGAACAGCTCCTGGAAGCACAGGACCTGAGCACCCTGCGCGGCCGCGTCCCGGGCCGCCTGCTCGTGTACCTGGATCATCGACTCCTTGTCGCCCGTCCACGCGGTCTGGAAGAGGGCGGCACGAATCACTCTGCTCATCGGGACCTCCGGTCACTCGGTGTGCGAGAAGACTAGGAAGTCCGAAAAGCTGCTCTGAGTTGCACGGTGTCACGTCTGCGGGCGTGCGGCGTGTCACGGTGTCACCCTTTCGTGAGCCCATGTTTCACCGCCGTTTTCCCAGGTCGTAGCATGTTTCAGCCCTGTTGCGCGTCGTGCGCGAGAAGCGCGATGTGCACCGAGGCCGCCTGCTCGAAATCGTCCAGGTCGACGCCCAGCCGGCCCTGTATCGCCTCCAGCCGGCGATAGAGGGCGGGCCGGGAGACGTGGTGGAGCTGGGCGGTGCGGGACTTGTTGCGGCCGGTGGCGAGGTAGGTGCGCAGGACAGCCAGCAGGCCCTCCCCCGAGCCCGTGTCGCACAGCAGCCCGTCCAGCTCGCGCTCGGCGAAGGACTGGACGTGCGGGTCGTCGCGCAGCAGCCGGATCAGTCCGCGCAGGTGGACGTCCTTGAGGCGGACGACGGCCGGGAGGTCGAGGACTCCCGAGGCGATGGCGTCCGCGACATGCCGGGCCTCACGCATACCGGCGGGGACATCGTCCCAGGCGCTCCTGGGATCGGCGGCGGCCACCACCGTTCCCGGCAGGCGCGCCGCGAAGTTGGCCGTGAGCACGGCGGCGTCCTGGTCACGGGCCAGGCTCAGCAGGACGGCGGTGGCCCCGTCGGCGAGTTCGGCGACGATGCCGGGCAGCCCCAAAAGCCGTAGCACCCGGTCGAGTTCGGCGGGATCGCCGTCCCGTACGACGAGCGGGACGAAGGTGCGCCGGTTCACGGGCAGTCCGGCCGCCCGCGCGCGGGGCAACAGCTGCCGTGCCGGTACGACCCCGCTGACCAGGTCGGTGAGCAGGCTCTGCGCGGACTGCTCCTCCCAGGTGTGGGCGGAGGTGCCGCCGAGCATGCGGTGCAGGACGAGGGACTCGGCGGCGCGGTCGGCGAGCAGGCGTCCGGTGGCGGTGTCGCCGCGGTAGCCGCACAGCATGATCTGGCCCCAGCGTTCCCCGCGCCCGGCCAGTTCGGCACGGATCCAGCCGTCGCCCTCGCTGCCGCCGGCCTGGCGGGCGATGCGCTCCCAGTCGCGCAGGACGTCGTCGACGGCGGACCGCTCGCCCGCGGTGGCGAGGACCCGGTGGGCGAGGTTGGTGACGACGACGGGACAGCCGCTGTGGTGGACGATCTCGTCCAGCAGGTGCTGCAGCGGGGCGCCCGCGGTGATGAGTCCGGTGAGGGCGGTGCGGACGGCCTCTGACATGCTGACGGCGGCGAACTTCCGCCGTACCAGCCGGGCTTGGACTTCCTCCGTCAACTCGGCGAAGGGGAAGGGCCGGTGCAGGACGACCATGGGCAGCCCGCACCGCTCGGCGGCCCGGCGCATCACGTCCGGCGGGGCGGGGAAGGCGCGGCCGAGTCCGAGGACCACGGCCGCGGCCTCCGCGCGGTGCAGGGACCGGATGTACTCGACCTGCTTGTCGTCGTCGCCGGCGAGCAGCACACCGGTGGTGAGGACCATCTCGCCGCCGCTGAGCATCACACCGACGTCGGCTGCCTCGGCCACGTGCACCCAGCGCACGGCCCGGTCGAGCTGGCTGGCACCGGCCACCACCTCGGGCTCCCCGGCGAGGACCCGTTCCAGCATGAGGACCTGACGGACCGACAGGGTCGGCGCCAAGGACTCCAGGGGCTCCAAGGTGGTGCTCATGACGGTGTTCCCTTGCTGTGGGCCTACTGGATGGTGCTCCTCAGAGCGTGTTCGAGGATCGCGGCGCCCTCTTCGGCCTCCGCGACGGTCAGGGACAGGGGCGGGGCGATCCTGAGGGCGCTGGTGTTGTGTCCGCCGCCCTTGCCGAGCAGCAGCCCCTCGGCACGGGCCGCCTCCAGCACGGCGGACGCGGCCTGCGGGTCGGCCTCGTCGGTGCCGGGTTTCACCAGTTCGACGCCGAGCATGAGCCCACGCCCGCGCACCTCCCGTACGCCAGGGATCTGCGCGGCGACCGTCCGCAGCCGCTCGATGAGCAGTCCGCCGACGCGCCGGGCGTTGCCCTGGAGGTCGTGTTCCAGGAGGTACGTGAGGTTCGCGAGGCCGGCCGCCATGGTGATCTGGGTGCCGCCGAACGTCGAAATGCTGTTGGAGTCCAGGCAGTTCATGATCTCGGCGCGGGCCACCACCCCGCCGATGGACATGCCGTTGCCGATGCCCTTGGCGAAGGTGAGGATGTCCGGCGGGCCGTTGCGGTCGTGCGCCTGCCAGCCCCAGAAGTGGTCGCCGGTGCGACCCCAGCCGGTCTGCACCTCGTCGGCGATCCACAGGACGCCGTGCTCGTCGAGCACCTCGCGGAAGGCCGCGTAGAGGCCGTCGGGCGGGGAGGTGAAGCCACCGACGCCCTGGATCGGCTCGGCGATCAGGGCGGCGGGCGGGCGGGTGTGGCCGAGGAGGTCCCTGAGGTCGTCGACGCAGGCCGCGATGAAGTCGTCGTCGCCGAGGGAGGCGTACGGGCCCCGGGTGCGCACGCCTCCGTGGACGTACAGCGTCTGGAGCGGGGACAGCGAGGTGGGGGACCAGCCGCGGTTGCCGGTGATGCCGACGGCGCTGAAGGAGCGGCCGTGGTAGCTGTTGCGCATCGCCAGGATCGTGTTGCTGCGACGGTAGGTGGTGGCGAGCAGCAGGGCGGTGTCGTTGGCCTCGGTGCCGGAGGTGGTGAA
The DNA here is from genome assembly GCF_040607335.1 of Streptomyces sp. NPDC005303. Classification (NCBI taxonomy): domain Bacteria; kingdom Bacillati; phylum Actinomycetota; class Actinomycetes; order Kitasatosporales; family Streptomycetaceae; genus Streptomyces; species Streptomyces sp. NPDC005303. Next base: position 164,228 of record NZ_JBEXGM010000013.1, read on the forward strand.
GAACACCCGGGCGTCCGGGATGCCGGACAACTGGGCGACCCGCTCGGCGAGTTCGACCATCGGCCGGTTCAGGTACAGGGTCGAGGAGTGGATGATCCGCCCGGCCTGTTCGCTCACCGCCTTGGTGATCTCGGGCAGGGCGTGCGCGGTCATCGTCGTGAGGATGCCGCCGAAGAAGTCGAGGTACTTGTTGCCCTCGGCGTCCCACACGTACCGGCCCTCGCCGTGTGTGATCTCCAGCGGGTCCTCGTAGTAGAGGGCGAGCCAGTCGGGCAGGACGGCACGGTGACGTCCCAGCAGGTCCTTGGTCACGGCTGCACCAGCCCTTCGTAGGCGTCGGGGCGGCGGTCGCGGTAGAAGGCCCACTGCTGCCGCACTTCGTCGACGAGGTCGAAGTCCAGGTCGCGGACGACCAGTTCCTCCTCCTTGTCGCTGGCCGTGTCCCCGACGAACTGACCGCGCGGGTCGACGAAGTACGACGTCCCGTAGAAGTCGTTGTCGCCGTACTCCTCGACGCCGACCCGGTTGATCGCGGCGACGAAGTACTCGTTGGCGACGGCGGCCGCGGGCTGCTCCAGGCGCCACAGGTGGGAGGAGAGCCCCCGGTGCGTGGCGGACGGGTTGTAGACGAGCTGCGCGCCGTTCAGGCCCAACTGCCGCCAGCCCTCCGGGAAGTGGCGGTCGTAGCAGATGTAGACGCCGACCTTGCCCACGGCGGTGTCGAAGACCGGCCAGCCGAGGTTGCCGGGCTTGAAGTAGTACTTCTCCCAGAAGCCCTTGACCTGCGGGATGTGGTGCTTGCGGTACTTGCCGAGGACGCTGCCGTCGGCGTCGATCACGACCGCGGTGTTGTAGTAGAAGCCGGACTGCTCGACCTCGAAGACCGGCACGACGATCACCATGCCGGTCTCGCGGGCGAGTTCCTGCATACGACTCGTGGTGGGGCCGTCGGGCACCGGCTCGGCCCAGCGGTAGTGCTCGGGTTCCTGGACCTGGCAGAAGTAAGGCGCGTTGAACACTTCCTGGAACCCGATGATCTTCGCGCCCTGTCGGGCCGCCTCGCGGGCGTGCTCCTCGTGTTTCGCCACCATGGACTCGGTGTCGCCGGTCCAGGTGGCCTGGACCAGAGCGGCACGTACGACGTTGGCCATGAGCTGCTCCTTCGGCGGGGACGTCAGAGCCTCTACGCCCGTAGAAGGGGCCGTAGAGGGACGAACGTAAGCCTCCTGGAGAGGCTTGCCAAGACCATCGTCGTTAACCGGCGAAGTCGATCACGTTTCACACTCCAGTGGAGGAGTGACATGCCCGGTCAGCGGGGTTGTGGAGGACCTGTCAGGCGGAGAATCCGGCGACCCGCAGGGCGTGCACCAGGTCCCAGTGCCGCTCGTCCGAGACGCCTCGCGCGGCGGCCAGGAGGAGCGGTACGAGGGTCGCCGGGCCGGGCTCGGCGCTGCGGGCGGCCTCCTCGGGGGTGCGAACGCGGACGTAGGCGTCGAGGAGCGCGGTGACCTCACGGCGCCGGCCCTCGGCGACCAGCGCCAGCACGGCCGCGCCGATCTCACCGGCCGGCCGAGCGACCCCCTGCCTGAGCACCTGCTCCCCGTCCGTACTCCGCCCGGCCGCGACCAGCGCGTCCGCGGCGGCCACCAGCCGGTCGGCGGGCAGCGAGGCGGCCTCCCACAGCAGGCTCGCCCAGTCGGCTCCGAGTCCGGCGTGCTGCAGCTCCGCGGCGAGCAGCGGGAAACGGTCGGCGGGCCAGTGGGCGACCTCGGCGAGCAGGGCGTGCGCCTCGCCGGTACGCCCCTCCGAGCGCAGCCGCGCCAGCGCCGCGACGGTCTCGGCGGTCTCCCGCCGCGCCGCCACGTCGGAAGGCTCGGCCCCCGGCCGCGGACTCGCCTCCGGCGCCTGCGCGGCCCCCGCGAAGCGAGCCCCGCGCGGGGTCCGGCCCTTCGCCACGGGTGCGGTGGGCAGATCGGGCACGGCAGCCGGGGGTACGACGACGGGGGCGCCGCCGTCCTCGGCCGCACCGGCGAAACGCGCACCGCCGCGCCGACGCTTGCGCTTCGCCTCCGGCGCTGGGGCGGTGGGGCTGGGCTGTTGCGGGGGCTCGATGTCGGGGCGGGTGACTGGGGCCGGGGCCCGCGGATACGGGGTGTGGGAGGTGCCGGACTCGCGGTGCTGCTGCGGGAGAGGTCCGGGGTGGGTTGTGTCGGCGGCCGCCGAGGGGTGCGGGGCGTGTCCGGAGCGGGCCGCTGCGGCGTGGCCCGGATAGTGCGTTGCGCGCCCGGGGGTGGCGGCATCGGCGGGAGTCGCTGATTGCGGGGCGCGTCCAAGAGGGGCCGCTGCACCGGGGCCGGGGCGCTGCGGGGCGTATCCGGGGGTGTCAGCCCAGGCGGGAGCCGGGGGCTGCGGAGCGCGTCCCTGATGAGCCGCTTCACCAGGACCCGGGCGTCGCGGTGCGTGCGCGGGGTCGTCGACCCAGGCGGGAGTCGTCGGCCGCGGGGCGTGTCCCGGACGGCCCCCTTCAGCGAGGCCGGCTGCTTCAGCACCGGGGCGCTGCGGCGGGTGTCCGTGGGCGTCCGTCCAAGCGGTTGCCGAGGGGTGCGGCGCCTGTCCCGAGAGGGCCGCGCCGGTCGGGGTGGACCACTGCGCTGTCTGTCCGGCGTGGGGCGCTTCGGCGTCCCGAGCCGACGTGGCGTCGCGCTGCCTCGGCATGTCCGGGAACTCGACGCTTCGACCGTCGGCTCGGTAGTGGTCGCCGGACTCGTGGCCGCCGCGTACGTGCGGTGTCGCCTCCAGGCCACCGCCCCCGGCAGCGGCACCCTCGTAGCGGCCGGGTTCCCACCCGGCGCCCCCACTGCCATCGGCTACCTGCCCGTCACCCCCACCAGGGCCGCCGTTCCCGTAGCTGCCGGAACTCCTGCCGCCCGCTGCGTTCTCACCGCCCGTGGCAAAACCGTCCCCGTGGCCGCCACCAAGCCCGCGCCCGCCACCCCCCTCGCCGCCCCCGAACGTCCCGCCCTCCGCGACCCGCCCCCGTCGGATCGCCCGGGCCTGGTCGTTCATCGCGCGGTGGTCCAACTCGGCCATCCGGGACTGGAGTTCGGCGCAACGCCGGACAGCCCGTTCGTGGTCGTCGCGGGCCCAGGCGAGGTCCAGGCGGATGGCGTCGGCCTCCTCCTGGGTGTTCGCGGTGGCGAGCCGGCGGCCCAGTTCCGCCTGCCGTTCCGCCGCGTAGCGCTGTTCGCGGAGCATGACGTCGAAACGGTCGCCGAGGGCGTCCCGGCCGCCGGGCCGGGCGTCGTGTGCGGCCTGGGCAGCGGCGTGCAGGGGACGGGCGCGCTCCGCCTCGGCGTGGGCCACCTCGGGGCCGTACGTCGCGGCGAGGTCCTGCAGCAGCGCCTCGACCACGTCCCAGGGCGGCACTTCGCGGCCGTCGAGGCAGGCCTGCATACCGTCCGGGTCGCGCTGCCAGAACACCGCGCACCAACCGGCACCCTGGTCCAGGCGCGCCAGCACACCGTCCAGGTAGGCCACGAACTCCCGCATCCGACCCGGGAGTTGATCCACTGCCATCGCTCAACTCCCGTTAGACCGGAGCACTCCGGTCCGTAAGGCAACACCAGCAGTGTTACGAACGGGCTACAGCCAGTTTTCAAAGGCGCAGCAGGAGCCTCATGTCACGCCCCGGCAACCGAGCGAACTCCCGTCACACGCCCGCCGGCTCGCACAGTCCGGCCAGCTCGTCCATGGACAGTCCGAGCGCCCGGGCGAGCGCGGCCACCGTGAAGAACGCCGGGGTGGGAGCACGCCCCGTCTCGATCTTCCGGAGGGTCTCCGCGGAGATCCCGGCACTCGCCGCGACCTCCGCCATGCTGCGGCCGCCACGGGCCTCGCGCAGCAGCCGGCCGAGCCGCTCGCCGCGTTCGTGTTCTTCGGGAGTGAGAGGGGTGCGCACCATGAACCCCATTCTAATACCGGTATAGTAATTGGCATGGTGGAGCTGAAGACGAACACATCGATCGATGCCATGTACGAGGCGGGACAGGTGGTCGGGCGCGCCCTGACCGCCGTACAAGAGGCCGCTGACGTGGGTGTTTCCCTGCTGGAGCTGGACGAGGTGGCACGTGCAGTGTTGCGGGAGGCGGGGGCGTCGTCGCCCTTTCTCGGCTATCGCCCCTCCTTCGCCTCCACGCCCTTCCCCGCCGTCATCTGCGCCTCCGTGAACGACGCGATCGTGCACGGCATCCCGACCGGTTACCGGCTGCGCGACGGTGACCTGGTCTCGATCGACTGCGGTGCCCAACTCGACGGCTGGGCAGGGGACTCGGCGATCAGCTTCACGGTGGGCAGGCCGCGTGCCGACGATGTACGGCTGATCGAGACCGCGGAGCGGGCGCTGGCGGCCGGGATCGGCGCGGCGTTCGTGGGCAACCGCATCGGCGACATCGCGCACGCGATCGGCACGGTGTGCCGGGACGGCGGCTACGGCATCATGGACGACTTCGGCGGCCACGGCATCGGCCGCCGTATGCACGAGGACCCGCCGGTGCCGAACGAGGGGCGCCCGGGGCGGGGACTCGCACTGCGGCACGGCATGGTGCTCGCGATCGAGCCGATGCTCATCGCCGGCGGCACGGACGAGTACCACACGGCTCCGGACGGGTGGACGCTGAAGACCAACGACGGCACGCGCGCCGCGCACACCGAGCACACCGTGGCCATCACCGACGACGGACCGCGCGTCCTGACGGCACGCTGAGCCGCCTCTCGGCGAGGGACTCGGTGGACCCGCGTTCCCGGCCCACCGCTGAATGTGCCCCACTCCCCCATCCGTGCGAAGGTGTAACCGGCTGACACCCGGGTTACCCGGCCCCGGCACGTCGATCAGCGAGGGTGTCCCCGGCCCGCGCGGGGATGCCGGATGGGAACGCCCATGACCAGCGGATTCAGCGGACAGGAAGGCTACGACGCCTTCGGAGAGTTCCTCGCCCGTTTCTTCGGCGGGCCACGTCCCGGCCCCCGCCAGATCAACATCGGCCAGCTGCTGAGCCAGCCGGCCAGGGAGCTGGTGCGGGGCGCCGCGCAGTACGCCGCCGAGCACGGGAGCCGGGATCTGGACACCCAGCACCTGCTGCGGGCCGCGGTCGCCGCCGAGCCGACCCGGACCCTGCTGAGCCGGGCGGGCACCGATCCCGACTCGCTCGCCACGGAGATCGACGAACGCTCCGGCCCCGTCCAGCACCAGCCGGAGGAAGCCCCTCCTCCCACGTCGTTGTCCCTCACCCCGGCCGCCAAGCGCGCCCTGCTCGACGCGCACGAGCTGGCCCGGGCCCGGGGCGCCGGTTACATCGGCCCTGAGCACGTCCTCAGCGCCCTGGCCGCGAACCCCGACTCGGCCGCCGGGCACATCCTGAACTCGGCCCGCTTCGCCCCCACCGGTCTGCCTCCCGAGGCGGCCCCGGATTCCGGGCAGCCGCGCGGTGAGGCACCGCGCAGCACGGGCACGCCCACCCTCGACAAATACGGCCGCGATCTCACCGACCTGGCCCGCCAGGGCCGTATCGACCCGGTGATCGGCCGGGACGAGGAGATCGAGCAGACCATCGAGGTGCTGTCCCGCCGCGGCAAGAACAACCCGGTGCTCATCGGTGACGCGGGCGTCGGCAAGACCGCCATAGTGGAGGGCCTGGCCCAGCGGATCGTCGACGGGGACGTGCCCGACGTGCTGATCGGGCGTCGGGTCTTCGCCCTCGACCTGACCGGGGTGGTCGCGGGCACCCGCTACCGGGGCGACTTCGAGGAACGCCTGACGAACATCGTGGGCGAGATCCGCGACAACTCCGACCGGCTGATCGTCTTCATCGACGAGCTGCACACGGTCGTCGGCGCGGGCGGGGGCGGCGAGGGCGGCTCTCTGGACGCCGGCAACATCCTCAAGCCCGCCCTGGCCCGCGGTGAACTGCACATCGTGGGCGCGACCACCCTGGAGGAGTTCCGCCGGATCGAGAAGGACGCGGCCCTGGCCCGCCGCTTCCAGCCGATCCTGGTCCCGGAGCCCACCCCGGCGGACGCGATCGAGATCCTGCGCGGGCTGCGCGACCGCTACGAGGCCCACCACCAGGTCCGCTACACGGATGAGGCCCTGGTGGCCGCCGTGGACCTCTCCGACCGCTATCTCACCGAACGCCGCCTGCCGGACAAGGCGATCGACCTCATCGACCAGGCGGGAGCGCGCGTACGACTGCGGGCGCGCACCAAGGGTACGGACGTACGGGCCCTGGAGCGCGAGGTCGAGCGGCTGACCCTGGACAAGGATCAGGCGGTCGCCGACGAACAGTACGAACAGGCCACGCAACTGCGGGACCGTATCGCCGAGTTGAAGCAGCGGATCGCCGAGGTCTCAGGGGACCACGACGCGGCCGACGAGGGCCAGCACCTGGAGGTCACCGCGGAGGCCATCGCCCAGGTGGTGTCCCGGCTGACCGGCATCCCGGTCAGCAGTCTCACCGAGGAGGAAAAGGACCGGCTGCTCGGACTGGAGAACCACCTGCACGAACGGGTCGTCGGCCAGGACGAGGCCGTACGGGTCGTCTCGGACGCCGTCCTGCGCTCCCGTGCCGGCCTCGCGAGCCCGAACCGGCCGATCGGCAGCTTCCTCTTCCTCGGCCCGACCGGCGTCGGCAAGACCGAACTGGCCCGCGCCCTCGCCGAGGCCCTGTTCGGCAGCGAGGAGCGCATGGTCCGTCTGGACATGAGCGAGTACCAGGAGCGCCACACGGTCAGCCGACTGGTCGGCGCCCCGCCCGGATACGTCGGCCACGAGGAGGCGGGCCAGCTGACCGAGGTGGTCCGCAGGCACCCGTACTCGCTGCTCCTCCTGGACGAGGTGGAGAAGGCCCACCCGGACGTCTTCAACATCCTCCTCCAGGTCCTCGACGACGGACGGCTCACCGACTCCCAGGGCCGCACGGTCGACTTCACCAACACGGTGATCGTGATGACGAGCAACCTGGGCTCCGAGGCGATCACGCGGCGGGGCGCGGGCATCGGTTTCGGGCCCGGCGGCGACTCGGACGAGGAGGCCCGTCGGGAACGGATCCTGCGCCCCCTGCGCGACCACTTCCGCCCGGAGTTCCTGAACCGCATCGACGAGATCGTCGTCTTCCGCCAGCTCACCGGCGAGCAACTACGCGAGATCACCAGGCTGTTGCTGGAGAGCACCCGCCGCCTGCTCCACGCCCAGGGCGTCACGGTCGACTTCACGGACAGGGCTGTCGACTGGCTGGCCGAACGCGGCTTCCAGCCCGAGTACGGCGCCCGCCCGCTGCGCCGCACCATCCAGAGGGAAGTGGACAACCAGCTGTCCCGGCTGCTCCTGAACGGCACCCTCGCAGAGGGCAAGCACGTGACGGTGGACGTGGAGGAAGGCACTCTGAAGTTCCGGGGGCGCGAGGATCTCTAGGGAATCCCCACGCACCTGAAGACGACTACGGCGCGGGGTACACGACTTGCGCAGACCCCCCGCCCCGCCGTACGGTCTCAGCGGCCGCAAGCCACTTCCCCCCCGGCAACCGCTGCACGCCGGTGGCGGCCCCGATCTCCGGATTCAGCTTGAACGAGTGCCCGATGGCCTCCAGCTGAGACCGCTCCCCGCTGCTGTACAGCGCCGGTTCCAACTCGGTCTGCGCGGCGTTGCGCTGACTCGCCCGAGGCGCGGCGATCGCGTCCACCAACGGCAGCCCGCGGTCGACGAACTCGGTCAGCACCTGGAGCACGGTCGTGATGATGGTCGCCCCGCCGGGCGAACCCAGCGCCACCACGGGCTGGTTGTGCCGGTCGAGCACGATCGTCGGCGAGATCGAGGACCGCGGCCGCTTGCCGGGACCCGGCAGGTTCGGGTCGTGAACGGCCGGGTTGGCGGGAGCGAAGGAGAAGTCCGTCAGCTCGTTGTTGAGAATGAACCCCCGCCCGGGGACGGTGATCGCACTGCCACCGGTCTGCTCGATGGTCAGGGTGTAGGAGACGACGTTCCCCCACTTGTCGGCCACCGTCAGATGCGTGGTGTTCTCGCCCTCGTAGGTCGTCGGAGCCGCGGTGCCCCCGTCCGAGCAGGCCCCGGGATGCCGCGGGTCTCCCGGCGCCACCGGACTCGTGAGCACCGCGTCGTCCTTGATGAGGCAGGCCCGCGAGTCGGCGAACTTCTGCGACAGCAGCCCCTTCGTCGGTACGTCCTCGAAGGCGGGGTCACCGACCCAGCGCCCCCGGTCCGCGAACGCGATCCGGCTGGCCTCGATGTAGTGGTGCAGGTACTGGGCCTCACCGGCCTTCGAAAGGTCGGTGTGCTCAAGGATGTTGAGGGCCTCGCCGACGGTCGTGCCGCCGGAGGAGGAGGGTGCGATGGAGTAGACGCCGAGACCGCGATAGGAGGTCTTGGTGGGCTTCTGGAGCTTGGCCCGGTAGGCGGCGAGGTCCTTCTCGGACAGCTCGCCGGGCCGTGCGTTCCAGCCCGAAGCGGGGTCCACGGGCGGGTTGTTCACGGTGTCGACGATGTCGTCGCCGAGGTCGCCGTGGTAGATCGCGCCGACACCCTTGCGACCCAACTCCTGGTAGGTGCGGGCGAGATCGGGGTTCTTGAAGGTGGAGCCGACGACCGGCAGCTGCCCGCCGGGCAGGAACAGTTTCGCGGTGTCCGGGAAGTACCGGAACCGCGTCTCGTTGGACGCGGTCTGCGAGCGGAACGTGCCGTCGACCGTGAACCCGTCCCGGGCGATCCGCTCGGCCGGCTCCAGGACGCTGCCGAGCGATCTGCTGCCCCACTGGCCCAGCGCCGTGGCCCAGGTGGCGGGCGTGCCCGGGGTGCCGACGCTCAGCCCGCTGCTGACGGCGTCGGCGAAGGCGAGCGGCTTGCCGTTCTCCACGAACAGGTCGGAGTCGGCGGTCAGCGGTGCCGTCTCGCGGCCGTCGATAGTGTGGACCGTACGGGACTTGGCGTCGTAGTAGACGAAGTAGCCGCCCCCGCCGATGCCGGAGGAGTACGGCTCGGTGACGCCCAGCGCGGCGGCGGTGGCGACGGCCGCGTCGACGGCGTTGCCGCCCTTCCTCAGGACCTCGATGCCGGCGGCGGAGGCGTCCGCGTCGACGCTGGAGACGGCGCCGCCGTAGCCGACGGCGACGGGTACTTTCTCGGGTGTCGAAGTGGCCTGCGGCGGTGCCGCCGCACTCACCGACACCACGGCGGCCGAGACCGCCAGGACCGACAGTTTCCGTGCGACAGGGCGACGCATCCGTACCTCCAGTCCAGGACCGTCCGCGCAGCGTAACCACATCGCCGGGGCCCCGACAGCCCTCTTCGGGTCAGGTGTCATACGAATGCCACACTTCGAACACCGGTACGTAGGAGTCGTGTCGGCCCGCTAGCATGCGCGCACATGACAGACGACGTGCGCAACATCGTCCTGGGCGTGGTGGCGGCGGGCATCAGCGCCGCGCTCGGCTGGCTCGCCAGGACGTATCTGTGGAAGCGGAAACTCCGCCGCAAGCAGGCGTTCTTCGGGCTGCCGGACAACTCCGAGTCACTGCTGGTCGTGAACCGGGACGCGGGCAGCACCGAGCTCGCGGTGCACCGTTACGACGTGTTCGCGCTGCTCGAACTCTCCGCCCTCATCAAGGACTGCGGCGCACACGCCGAGGTGATCACCCAGGACGCGGCCCGGCAGGGCTTCGGGGAGCGCACGGAGTTCTGCGTCGGCGGCCCCACGTCGAACCGGCGCATGATGGCGCACATCGCCGCCATGCTGCCCGGGGTGCTGGTGAAAGTCGATCCGTCGGAACCCGGCCCGATCCGCATGACGTACCAGATAGGCAGTGAGCCCTACCTCCTGGAGAAAGGGGTGTCCGAGTACGTCCTGCTCGCCCGCCTCACCGCCGGACAGCCCGGCCTGACCAGGCCCGTCTTCCTGTTCTGCGGTCAGACCGCGATCACCAACCAGGCCGCGACCCGCTACCTGGCCCGCAACCACGAGCGGCTGTACCGCAAGTACGGCGACAACTCCTTCGTGATCCTGCTGAAGGTGGTCAACTCACAGGCGTACGGCCCCGATGTCGCCGAACTGGTCGCGGACGTGACGCGCGCGGCCCAGACGCCGCTGCCGACGCCCGCGGCTCCACGGAACTCCCACCGCGCCTCCTGAATTGATTCACAGCACAACAATCGTTACTCCCACGTAACTTACCGACGGGTTACCTCCGGTAAAGCGCCGAGGTTACCGTCTGGTCACTTTGCATTGACACGAGTAGGGAGTGACCCGTGGGACACCCTCGCAAGGCCCTGCGTACGACCACCGTGGGCGCCGTCTCCGCGACCCTGATCGCCGGTAGCGCCCTCGGACTCGCCCCCACCGCCCAGGCGGCCGACGCCGTCCGTTTCGTAGACATCGCCGGCGACGGCGGAACCGTCCTCAAGGCGAACGTCGTCACACCCGCCGGAGCCGACGGCTCCCGTCGCTACCCGCTGCTCGTCCTGCCCACGAGCTGGGGCCTGCCGCAGGTCGAGTACCTCGCCCAGGCCCAGAAGCTCGCCGACTCCGGGTACATCGTGGTCACTTACAACGTCCGCGGGTTCTGGCAGTCGGGCGGGGAGATAGAAGTGGCGGGCCCTCCCGACACCGCCGACGCCTCCAAGGTCATCGACTGGGCACTCGCCAACACCCCTGCGGACGACCGGCACATCGGCATGGCGGGTGTCTCGTACGGCGCCGGCATCAGCCTCCTCGCCGCCGCGCACGACAAGCGCATCAAGGCCGTCGCCGCCCTCAGCGGCTGGGCCGACCTGATCGACTCGATCTACTCCGGCCGCACCCAGCACGTCCAGGCCGGGGCCCTGCTGGACGGCGCGAGCCTGGTCACCGGCCGCCAGAGCGCCGAGATCCGGCAGATCTTCGACAACTTCTACGCGTCGAACCTGTCGAAGGAACAGGAGATGATCGACTGGGGGAAGAAACGTTCGGCCGTTACATACGTGGACCAACTGAACGAGTACGGCACGGCGGTCATGATGGCCAACGCGTGGGGCGACACGGTCTTCTCCCCCAACCAGTACGCCGACTTCTACGAGAAGCTGACCGGCCCGAAGAGACTGGAGCTGCGCCCCGGCGACCACGCCACGGCCGAGCTGACCGGACTGTTCGGCCTTCCCAACGACGTGTGGACGGACACCGGACGCTGGTTCGACCACTACCTGAAGGGCGCGGACAACGGCGTCGAACGTGAGCAGCCGGTCCGGCTCAAGTCCCGTTCCGGCGGCGGCTACGAGGGGTACCCGGACTGGAAGTCGGTCAGCGCGACCCGTAAGAAGATCGCCCTCTCGGGCACCACCACGATCCACACCAACGTCGACTCGGGCGCGGACGGCGGAATCGTCTTCCTGTCCAGCATCCTCGACCAGATCGCCCAGGCTCCCCCGGTCGCCTCGATCCCCCTGCTCCCCCGCCGCTGGGCCGCCGTATGGCAGTCGGAGAAGTACTCGACCGCCCAACAGGTGCGCGGTACCGCCAAGTTGCACACCACGTTGACCCCCACCAAAGAGAGCGGCACCCTCGTCGCCTACCTGTACGACGTGGGGCCGCTCGGCCTCGGCAAGCTGGTCTCCAACGCGCCGTATACCTTCCACGGGCGGACACCCGGGAAGCCGTTCGGCGTCGACCTGGAGCTGTTCTCCACGGCCTACGACGTCCCGGCAGGGCACCGTCTGGCCCTGGTGGTCGACACGGTCGACCCGCTCTACATCGAGCACAACCCGTCCGGCGCTCAGCTGACCTTCTCCTCGCCGGCGAACGACCCGTCGTACGTGTCGATTCCGCTGCGCGAGCAGTGATCTCCGGCCGGCGCCGGGCGGGTAGGGCTCTGTGACTGCTGCCCCCTACGGCTGACGGGCCGTGGGGGGACCCCCACCAGGCAGCAGCGTCCCTGGAGGCTCGGTCGCCGTCACCGTGGGGGTGAACGGACCATCGTAGTCGAGGCTCGAAGACATGGCCGTCGCCTCCCTCAGTGCTTGAGGATCTTGGAGAGGAAGTCCCTGGCGCGCTCGCTGTCCGGGTTGGTGAAGAAGTCGTCGGGGGCGCGGTCCTCGACGATGCGGCCGTCGGCCATGAACACCACGCGGTTGGCGGCCGAGCGGGCGAAGCCCATCTCGTGGGTGACCACGACCATGGTCATGCCCTCCCGGGCCAGTTGCTGCATGACCTCCAGGACCTCGTTGATCATCTCCGGGTCGAGGGCCGAGGTGGGCTCGTCGAACAACAGGGCCTTGGGCTCCATGGCGAGGGCGCGGGCGATGGCCACGCGCTGTTGCTGACCGCCGGAGAGCTGGGCCGGGTACTTGTCGGCCTGGTCGGCGAGGCCCACCCGGTCGAGGAGTTGGCGGGAGCGCTGGTCGGCCTGGTCCTTCTTGCGTCTGCGGACCTTGACCTGGGCCAGCGAGACATTCTGCAGGACCGTCTTGTGGGCGAACAGGTTGAAGGACTGGAAGACCATGCCGACCTCGGCACGGAGCTTCGCAAGGGCCTTGCCCTCCTCGGGCAGCGGCTGCCCGTCGAGCGTGATGGAACCGGACTTGATGGTCTCCAGGCGGTTGATCGTCCTGCAGAGTGTGGACTTGCCCGACCCCGAAGGGCCGATGACCACGACCACCTCCCCCTTGCCGACGGTGAGGTTGATGTCCTGCAGGACATGCAGCTCCCCGTAGTACTTGTTGACGTCACGCAGTTCGATCAACGGATCGACGACGGCCATACCCAGCCCTACTCACTCTCAGCTGTGTCGTGGTTGCCGCAACCTATCGAGGCAAGATCACACCCGAGGAACGACACGCACTTTTCGGTCATAAGCCGTATTTACGCCGTACTTACGGCCAGGGATTCACTCCTCGGCGACCTCGGCGTAGAGCTGCGACAGCTCGGGCACCCCGCTCGCGGCCCACTCGTGACCGGAGGCCACGACGTCGAACTCACGGCCGGACTCCAGCCGGATCACGGGCTGGCCGTCGGAGCGCAGATCCCAGACCGCTCCGGGGACGGTCCGTACGATGACCGTGCCCAGGTAGAGCCCCGCGTCGTTGCCGAGCCAGAGCAGGATCTCCTCGTCGTCCCGCCAGCCCGGCACCAGCTGGTCGAGCGCCTCCAACGAGGCCGCCGTGTCGTCCAGTTGGACACCCGAACGGGAGGCGTGTGAGCGCAGGAGCTCGCACTCGGAGAGGAGTTCGGCGATTCCCTCGGGATCGCGGGTCCCCGGTTTCTCACTCCAGCCGCCCAGAAAAGGGATCTTCATACACCCAGCGTGTCACTCACCCGGCCGCGTGCACCACAGGCGCGCGGGCCCTCGTTTCCGGTCGGCTCCGCGCAGGCCACGCCGACGTGCCGCCGATGTCTCCTTGGCCACGCGATGCGCCTTTCGTCCCTCACGGGGGGGGGAGGCGGGGCGGCCGGGGATCTAGACGTCCAGGTCGACGACCACGGGTGCGTGGTCGGACGCGCCCTTGCCCTTGCGCTCCTCACGGTCGACGTACGCGTCGGTGACCGCCTTCGCGAAGGGCTCGTTGCCGTACACGAGGTCGATGCGCATGCCTCGGTTCTTGGGGAAGCAGAGCTGGCGGTAGTCCCAGTACGTGAACGGGTGGTCGTACTTGAGGGGCCTCGGGACCACGTCCGACAGGCCGGCCTCGCGCAGGGAGGCGAGGGCGGCGCGCTCGGCCGGGGTGACGTGGGTGAGGCCCTCGAAGGCGGCCACGTCGTAGACGTCGTCGTCCGTCGGCGCCACGTTGTAGTCGCCCAGGACCGCGAAGGGGCGGCTGCCCGCCGCGTCGCCTGCGACGGCTGCCTTGAGGGCCTCGAACCACTGGAGCTTGTAGGCGTAGTGCGGGTGGTCGACCTCACGGCCGTTGGGCACGTAGACCGACCAGACGCGCACCGGGCCGCAGGTCGCGGAGATGGCGCGGGGCTCCGGGGCTCCGTCGTAGCCGGGGTCGCCGGGCAGGCCCTTGACGACGTCGTCGAGGCCCACCCGGGAGATCACCGCCACGCCGTTCCACCGCCCCGTCGCGTGGACCGCCGCCTCGTAGCCCGCCTCGCGCAGCTGGTCGAACGGGAACTGCTCCTCGGCGAGCTTGGCCTCCTGGAGGCACAGCACATCGGTGCCGGTGCTCTCCAGCCAGGCCAGCAGCCTCGGGAGACGAGCGGTGATCGAGTTGACGTTCCAGGTCGCGATGCGCATGCCTCACAACCTACCGGGCGGCACTGACACTCAGAGAGCCGTGCTCTCCCCCGGCTTCAGCCGCAGGTGCTCCGCGCCGCCGAGGGCACCGATCTGGTTGTCGTAGATCGGGCGGGCGAGGTCCGTGAGGAGGGCGTCGTGGATGTCGTAGGCGCGCTGCGGCTTGACCTCACGGACGTAGTCGATGACCTCGGAGATCTTGCTCCAGGGGGCCATGACGGGGAGCATCAGCGTCTCGACGGTGTGGTCGGGGACGGTGAGGGCGTCGCCGGGGTGGAAGACCGCGCCGCCGTCGACCAGGTAGCCGACGTTGGTGATGCGCGGGATGTCCGGGTGGATCACGGCGTGCAGTTCGCCGTGGACCTGGACGTCGAAGCCGGCGGCGGTGAAGGTGTCGCCGTGGCCGACGGTGTGCACACGGCCAGGGAAGGCCGCCCGGATCTTCTCGGCGACCGACTTCAGCGTCCAGATCTCGGCGGCCGGGTTGGCGTCCAGGGCCGCCCGCAGCCGCTCCTCGCTGAAGTGGTCGGGGTGTTCGTGGGTGACGAGGATCGCGTCGGCGCCGAGGGCCGCGTCCTCCTCGCTGAAGGCCCCGGGGTCGAGGACGAGCGTCTGCCCGTCCTTCTCGAGACGGACACAGGCGTGCGTCAACTTCGTGAGCTTCATGGGTCCATCCTGCCTCCCGTCCCGCGCGAACGGGCAGCACAGGCAGGTGCTCCGGCCACCCGCCTCAGACGATCACTCGGTGGGGGTGGTCTCCTCGCGGATGACCTGCTGGGCCACCTTGAAGGCGCTGTTGGCCGCCGGGACTCCGCAGTACACGGCCGCCTGCAGGAGAACTTCCTTGATCTCGGAGGGGGTCAGGCCATTGCGCAGGGCGGCCCGGGTGTGGACGGCGAGCTCGTCCAGGTGCCCGCCCGCGACCAGCGCGCTGAGGGTGGCGACACTGCGGGAACGGCGGTCGAGCCCTGGCCGGTCCCAGATCTCGCCCCAGGCGTAGCGGGTGAGGAGCTCCTGGAAGTCCCCCGAGAAGTCGTCGGTCTGCGCCAGCACCCGGTCGACGTGCGCGTCGCCGAGCACCTCGCGGCGCACCTTGATGCCGGCGTCGTACGGATCGGTACGGCCCGCCGTCTGGGGGTCCGGGGCGGCCGGGGCGATCTCGGCGATCGGCACCGGGTGCGGCGGCGCGGACATGAAAACCGGCGTGACCGGGGCGGCGGGGGCGGCGAAGGCGGCGGGGATCGCCGTCTGGCCGGTGCTGGAGTCGAAGGCGGGCTGCCAGGCGGTGGAGAAGTGTCTGACGAGCAGGTCGGTGACGGCGGCCGGCTGCTCGACCGGCACCAGGTGGGAGGCGCCGGGCACCACGGCGAGCCGGGCGTCCGGGATGCCCGCGACCAGGGTGCGGGCCTCGGCCGGGCCGGTCACCTGGTCGTCGGAGCCGACGAGGACCAGGGTCGGCACACCGACGCTCGCCAGGTCGGCCCGCACATCGAACGAGGCGAGCGCCTCGCAGGCCGCGATGTAGCAGCCGGGGTCGGTGGTGCGCACCATCTGCACGGCCCACTCGGTGATCGCGGGCTGGGCGGCGGCGAACCCGGAGGTGAACCAGCGGTCGGGCGATGTGCGGGCAATGGGATCGAGCCCGTTGGTCCGTACGATCACCCCGCGCTGGCGGAACTCGTCGGCAGTGCCGAAGCGGGGCGAGGCGGCGATCAGGGCGAGTGAGGCGAGCCGCTCGGGGTGCCGTAGCGCCAGCTCCATGCCGACCGCGCCGCCGAGCGCGCAGCCCGCGTACCCGAAGCGCTGCACCCCGAACTGGTCGAGCGTGGCGAGCAGCCGGTCGGTGAGATCAGCGACCGAACCCGCCGGGTAGGCGGGCGCGCCGCCGTGGCCCGGCAGATCGAACCGGAAGACGCGCCACTGCTTGACCAGTTCGGGCACCTGGCGGTCCCACATGTGCCACGTGGTCCCGAGCGACGGCCCCAGGATGAGCACCGGGGCGTCTTCCGGGCCGTCGAAGCGGTACTGGAGGGCGGGGGTCTTCGTCTCACTCACGGCCCCCACGCTAACCGTCTTTTCTCACGGGGCGGACCCGGAGCCCCTACTCCTCACACCTGGCTCCCGAACATCACCGGCGAACTCTCACACGGCCTTCACCGGGGGTGGGGTTGCTGCGCGGGCGGGACGGGATCGGGGGGTGAGGGGGCCGGCGGGGCGGCTGCGGGGTGTGGATTCCGTGGCGGGGGTGAGTGAGGCGAGGGGTACGGCGTCGGCGCGGAGGCCCGGAGTGTGGGGGTGGTCCGGTCAGAGGTCGGTCGGTGTGCCCAGGCCCGTGAGGGCGCCGACCGGGTCCAGGTCGGGGGTGCCGCGGGGCCACCAGTCGTCGTGGCCCGGTTCGGACTCGTACGCGTACCACAGACCGTCGCGGCCGAGGCGGAGTTGGATGTGGCCGCGGGGGTGGGTGAGGTGGTTGCGCCAGGGGCGGAAGGCGGGGAGGTCGGCGCCCAGGAGGAGGGGGCGGGCGCGGTCGAAACGGCCGGCCGGTGGGTCCCAGGGTTCCTCGAGGACGGCGAGCCCTTCGAGCCCGCCCTGTCTCCAGGCGGCCACCGCGCGGGCCAGGTCGGCCGGGGTGCGCTCGGTGGCCGCGGCGAGGGAGGCGTAGAGGGCGCGGGTGCCGGCGGTGAGGCCGGAACCGGGGCGGGCGGCGGCGAGGCGGACCACGTCCTGCCAGAGGGTGAGTTCGCCGACGGGGTCACGGCCGGTGCCCAGCAGGGCGTGGGCGCGGGCGGCCGCGTCGGTGGCCAGCTGGTCCAGGGCGAAGGGGTCGGGGCCGCCCGGGGACGCGGGGTACGCCGGTGGCTGCCCGGGGTGCGAAGGGACGGGCAACGGGGCCGGCAGCGGCGGGAGTCGGCGCGGCGCGAGGGCTTCGCTCGCCCGTACGCCGGACAGCGGCGCCGGCTCATGTTCCTGGGCGGCACGGGCCGCGCGGGCGGCGCTGAGGCGGGACAGGGCGTCCAGCAGATCGCGTTCACCCCGGCCGCGCAGCAGGAGCAGGACGAAGGGGTCGGCGTCGAGCAGGCGTGCCGTCTGGTAGCAGAGGGCGGCGGCGTGTTTGCAGGGGTGACCGCGGTCGGGGCAACTGCACTGCGGCTCGAGATCGCCGGGACCAGGGAGCAAGGGCACTCCGCACTCGGCCAGCGCCTCCGGCATCTCCTTGTCGAGCAGGGCGGCAATGTGTCCGGTCCGGTCGGCGGCGAGGTCCAGGAACCGGTCCCAGTCGGCGTCCCCCAGCGTCCGCAACCGCACCTGCACGCGGTACGGCCGGGCACGGCTCCCCTGCACATAGGCGAGCACGAGCCCGGGTGTCACGGTGATCGCGTCCACATGCCCCTGCTCGGCATAACCCCGGCCCCGCGCCAGCCGCTTGGCGTCCAGCGCGCCCTCCTCCAGCGCGGCGACCCAGGCATTGCCCCACCAGGTGGCGGCGAACCGGGCGTCCTCGGAAACGTGGGGAGGGAAGGCGGGGAAGGTGCGACGCAGGTCGCTGTCCCGGTTGGGGGCGGCCATGGAGTGGGGGCGCCGGGGGGTGGACGGGAAGGGGGCGGGTGTCGGAGGGAGCGGATGCCTGTCGGAGGCGGTGGCTTCGGCGGCCGGGGTCGGTGAGGCGGCGTCGGTTTGGGCAGCGTCGCTGCGGGCGGCGACGCCGGTGTTCAGGGGGGCGTCGGCGGGAGCGGGGGCCTCTTGGAGAGAACTGCCTTGCCACGTACCGCTGTTGTCCTCGGCCTTGTCCTCGTACCCCTCCCCCGGCTGGGCCACGTCGTCGGGCATCCGGAAGGCGTCGGACAGCAACTCCCGTACGTCTCGCGCCCGGGCGCCGACGGCCGGACTCGGCGACGTACGGCCCCGGGCCCGGTTCCCGGACGCGGTCGGGGTGGTCCTGCGCGACCGACGGGCGAGGACGGCCTCCGCTTCTGCGGCCTCGGCGTCCGCCCGCCTCCTGCGTGCCGTACGCAGCGCTTCGCGGGCGGCATCGGCGGGACGTGCGCCGGGAAGGCCCGCGGACGCGGCATCGGGAGCATCGGCGGCGTCTAGGGCATCGAGGGCATCCGCAGCGGGCAGAGCCGCCGAGGTGACACGATCCGCTTCTCCAGCGGTGGACCTCGCAGAAGTGCGCGGGGCGGCGCCCGCGTCGGATCGGCCTGTGGCATCGGCCGGATCCGACGCAGCCGCTTCGGGTCGTGGGACGCGTGACTGCGTGAGGCCGTCGGCCCCGGAGGCGGCACCACCGCTGCCCGTCCCGGACCGCCCCGTGGCACCGTCCCCGAGTGCGGCACGCCGCGCCGCGACAGCCTCCCGCAGGGCCGCACGCGCCGCGTCACCTGGCCGGGGCTCGGCCGGGGCGGGATCGGCGACGGCGTTCTCCGGCGTCGCGCCCTCCGTCTCCTCCCCGCCGGCGGGACGGGGCTCATCGGCGTCTACGTCGACTCGCCGCGCTGCACCCTCGGCCGTCAGACGGTCCGCCCCCGTGGCCGCAGGGCTCCCTGCGCCCTGAGCCGCAGAGTCGCCCTCCTCCATCTCCGCGAGGCGGCCACCTCCCTCGACGGCAAGGCGCCCCCCGCCCCGCACCGCACCACCCGCACCCTGCGCCGCGGAGCCGCCGCTCCCCCCGTCCGCCCGGCTCTCCGAACCCTGCACCGCGTCATGGCCCAGCCCTTGCGCCGCCGCGTCACCCATCCCCTCGGCCGCGGCACTCCCAGCACCAGACGCCACAGAACTCCCGGCTTCCCCCACCGCCGGACCACCACTCCGCTCGCCGGCGCGACTTCCCGCACCCGACGCCGAAGCGCCACCGGCCTCCCCCACCGCCGGTTGACCACCACTCCCCTCGCCCGCGCAGACCCCCGCGCCCCACACCGCAGAGCCCCCGCTCGCCCCACCCGGCACCGCGGATTTACCCTCCCGGGCTTCCCCTCCGCTCGCCCCCGTGACCGTCTCGCCGTCCGCGTCCCCGTCGGTCTCCCGGCCCGCCCGCTCCCGGGCCGCCCGCAGGGCTCGGCGGGCCTCGTCGGCGGGGCCCGGGGTCATGACGGCCTCCGGAGGGAGACCAGGTCGGTCAGTTCGCGGTCGGTGAGTTCCGTGAGGGCCGACTCGCCGGAGCCGAGGATCGCGTCGGCGAGGGCGCGCTTGGCTTCGAGCATCTCGGCGATGCGGTCCTCCACCGTGCCCTCGGTGATGAGGCGGTGGACCTGGACGGGCTGGGTCTGGCCGATGCGGTAGGCGCGGTCGGTGGCCTGTTCCTCGACGGCCGGGTTCCACCAGCGGTCGAAGTGGACGACGTGGCCCGCGCGCGTGAGGTTGAGGCCGGTGCCCGCCGCCTTCAACGACAGGACGAGCACCGGGATCGCGCCGCTCTGGAAGCGGTCCACCATGCGCTCGCGCTCCGGCACCGGCGTCCCGCCGTGCAGCAGATCCACCGGCACCGCGCGGGCGGCGAGGTGGGCGGTGATCAGGCGGGCCATCCCCACGTACTGGGTGAAGACGAGCGCGGAGCCGTCCTCCGCCAGCAGGGTGTCCAACAGCTCGTCCAGCAGGGCCAGTTTCCCGGAGCGGGCGACCAGCCGCTCGCCGGCCGTCGGCGGGACCTCCTCCTTCAGATACAGCGCGGGGTGGTCGCAGATCTGCTTCAGCGCCCCCAGCAGCTTCAGCACCAGCCCCCTGCGCGCGATGCCCTGTGCCGTCTCGATCGCCAGCAGCGACTCGCGCACCACCGCCTCGTACAGCGAGGCCTGCTCGCGGGTGAGGGGGACGGGGTGGTCCGTCTCCGTCTTGGGCGGCAGCTCGGGGACGATGCCCGGGTCGGACTTCTTGCGGCGCAGCAGGAAAGGCCGCACCAGCCTCGCCAGCCTGGTCACCGCCTCCTCGTCCTCGCCGTTCTCCACCGCGCGCGCGTGCCGGGCGCGGAAGGACTTCAGGGGGCCGAGGAGTCCGGGGGTGGTCCAGTCGAGCAGGGCCCAGAGCTCCGAGAGGTTGTTCTCGACCGGGGTGCCGGTCAGGGCCACGCGCGCGGGCGACGGGATCGTGCGCAGGGCCTTCGCGGTCGCCGAGTACGGGTTCTTCACGTGCTGGGCCTCGTCCGCGACGACCATGCCCCAGCGCTGTTCGGCCAGCCTTGCCGCCGCCGCCCGCATGGTTCCGTACGTGGTGAGGACGAAACCGCCCTCGAGGCCGTCCAGGCTGCGCTCGGTGCCGTGGAAGCGGCGGACGGGAACGCCCGGCGCGAACCGGGTGATCTCCCGCTGCCAGTTGCCCAGCAGCGAGGCGGGACAGACGACGAGGGTCGGTTCGCGGCGCGCCCTGCGCAGGTGCAGGGCGATGACCGTGATGGTCTTGCCGAGTCCCATGTCGTCGGCGAGGCAGCCCCCGAGGCCGAGCGAGGTCATGAGGTCCAGCCAGGCCAGGCCGCGGAGTTGGTAGTCGCGCAGGGTGGCGTGCAGGCCCGCGGGCGGCTCGGCGGGGTGCACTCCGGTCGTCAGGCGGTCGCGCAGGGCGGCGAGCGCGCCGACCGGCACCGCCTCCACCGTCTCGCCCTCGACCTCCGCGCTGCCGGTGAGGGCCACGGAGAGCGCGTCGACCGGGTCGAGCAGGCCCAGTTCGCGTTTGCGGGCCTTGCGGACGAGGGCGGGGTCGACGAGGACCCATTGGTCCCTCAGGCGTACGACGGGGCGGTGGGCCTCGGCCAGCGCGTCCATCTCGGCCTCGCTGAGCGGGTCGCCGCCGAGCGCCAACTGCCAGCGGAACTGGAGGAGTTCCTCGCTCTCGAAGAAGCCGGTACCGTCGGTCGCCGAGCCAGGAGCGGGTCGTACGACCGCCGCCGCGGTGAGGTCCTGCGCCAGGTCCCGCGGCCAGTGCACCGCCACCCCGGCCGTCGCGAGCCGGGTCGCCGCCACGCCGAGCAGGTCACCCAGTTCCTCGTCGGACAGGGCCAGTACATCGGGCACGTCCTGCTCGGAGAGCCGGTCCAGGGGCTGCCAGACCCGGGCGGCGCGCCGTACGGCGAGGGCCGCGTCCACGCGTGCGCGTGGCCCGAAGACGGCGTCGGCGTCCCCCGCCCACAGCGCCGCCGCGTCGGTCACCAGGGTCGGGTCGGCGAGGCTGTGTACCTGCACGATCGCGGCGCCCGCACTGCGCACACCGTCCGCCTCGGCGTTGAACAGGTTGTACGCCGACAGGTCCAGGCGGAGTGAGATCCGCACGCCCGCGTCCATGCCGGCGGCGACCTCGGCGGCCCAGTCCTGGGCGTGCGGCAGCCGCTGGGGCGCTCGGGCTGCGAAGGGCTTGCCGGAGGCGTAGGGGGCGGCGGGGGTACGCGGCAGGGTGTCGGCGACCGCGTCCAGGAAGGAGCGCATCAGGGCTTCCGGTTCCGGCAGCCGGAGCGGGCCGGGGCCGGGCAGCGGGACCGCGTGGCCCTCGTGGGGCAGGGCGGCGGCGACCGCGCGCAGGTGGGCGATGTCGTCCGGGCCCAGGGGGCCGGCCCGCCAGGCGTCGTGGCCGGTCGCGGTGAGTCCGGGCAGCAGACGTCCGCGGGCGGTGAGCCGCAGCGCGTGCAGGGCGGCCGCGCCCCAGCAGGCGGTGGCGGGGTGGGCGGCGGGATCGCGCCGGGCGCGGACCAGCAGCGGCAGGGCCTCGACGACCGGGAGCGAGAGGGCGGGGGCGGTCCGGCGCCGCACTCCGGCTCCGTGCGGTCGTACGACGGTGAGCTCGGTGCGCTCGGGGGACGCGGCGTCGGCCTCCATGCCGGAGCGGGGGCCGCCGGCGGGCAGGGGGGCGCCCTCCGGGTCCCAGAACGCGATCCGGCCCTCACGGGGAAGGGGCGCGGGCAGGAAGACGGCGGCGAGCCGGACGGGGACAGCCGGCCCCTGCTCCTCGACCCTGCGCTCGGCCACCATGGCCCTGTCGCTCATACGTCCTGTCACCTCCCGCCCGCATGTCGGATCAGTCGTCTTCGACTCTACGGGCGGGGTCTGACAATCGGCTCCGGCGAAGACCGGCCGGGCCACTCGCCGGACCGAGCCGGTCAGGGGACCGTACGCGAGACGACGTACACCTTCGGGGCGTTCGGGACGGTCAGGTTGACCATGACGTCCTGCGTGGGCGCCGGGTCCTTCTGCGAGTGGGTCAGACCCCACCAGGAGCGCGGGGTGTCGAAGTTCCAGCCGCTGACCTTCTGGTCCCGCTCGCTGATGGAGGTCTCGCCCTTCTCCAGCTGGGCGCGGCTGACGCCCATGCCGGTGAGGAAGGCGGCCAGGCCCGCGTCGGTCGTCCGGAACTGGACGTACAGCCGGCTGGTCTTCCAGTTGTTGGTCTCATAGGAGGCGACCAGGTCCGCGGGGTGCGGGACGGGCACCTGGTAGAGGCGGCGCTGTACCTTGGACGGCCAGCCGGGCGTGAGACCCGTCGCCGAGTACTTCGCTTCCTTGTCCTTGCCGCTGTCACGGCTCTGGTTGGCGGAGATCACCAGATAACCGGCCGGGACGCCGATGAGCAGGCCGATGATGAGCAGCGTGATCGCCCTGCGGCGGATCATGTGGCGGCGGTCCTCGGGGGGACGCTCCGGCTCGCCGGGGGGCGCGGATGCCTGGCGGGGCAGGGATGCCGTCATGCGGTGTCCCGGGACGTACGGCGGGCCTCCACGTACCGTTCGTAGCGCTCGTGCCGCTCCACCCGGCGCCGGTTGGCACGGCGGAAGCGGCGGGCGACCAGGCGGGCGAGGTCGGCGGCGCCGACCATGCCGGCCTCGGGGCCGAGCTGGGCGCGGGCGATCCGGGCCTCGGGGCGGTAGCCGCGGCCGGTGAGCTGGCGCTTGAAGGCGTCCCGCGCGGGGCCGATCAGCAGGTCGTCGGCCGCGCTGACGCCGCCGCCGATGACGAAGCAGGAGGGGTCCAGGGCGGCGGCGAGGTTGGCGATGCCGACGCCGAGCCACTGGCCGATGTCCTGGAGCAGCTCGATGCACATCGCGTCGCCGTCGCGCGCCAGCTCGGTGATCATCGGGCCGGTGATGTCGCCGATGTTGCCCTTGACGTGCTCGATGATCCCGTACGCCACCGGGGAGTCGGCGGCGGCCAGCTCCCTGGCCTCCCTGACCAGCGCGTTGCCGGAGCTGTACTGCTCCCAGCAGCCGCGGTTGCCGCACGGGCAGCGGTGTCCGCCGGGGACGACCTGCATGTGGCCGAACTCGCCGGCGACACCGTACTTGCCGCGCTTGACCTGGCCGTCCTCCAGGATCGCGCCGCCGATGCCGGTACCGAGCGTGATCATGACGAGGTGGTCCTCGCCGCGGCCCGCGCCGAAGCGCCACTCGGCCCAGGCCGCGGTGTTCGCGTCGTTGTCCACCAGGACGGGGACCGCGAGGCGGCCGGCGATACGGTCGCGCAGCGGTTCGTTGCGCCAGGACAGGTGGGGGGCGAACAGCACGCGGTTGCGGTCAGCGTCGACCCAGCCCGCCGCTCCGATGCCGACCGCGTGGACGTCGTGGCGGTCGGACAGGTCCAGGACCAGTTCGACGATGGTGTCCTCGACGACCTTGGGGCTCTTGGACTTGTCCGGAGTCTCCGTGCGGACCTTCTCCAGGATGTTGCCGTCGGCGTCGACGACCCCCGCCATGACCTTGGTGCCGCCGATGTCGATGCCCACCGTCGGCACGCGCGGTGCGGTCAGGTGTGAGCGGCGTTCCCGCGTGCCGACGGTCCGCAGGGCGGGGGCGCGGCGGGAGCCTATGGGGGCGCTGAAGTTGCCGTAGGTGCTCATCGGCCCCGATTCTGCCGCACCCTCACGGCCGGTGCCGAACGGGGCCCAAAGGGGAGTGTGCGACCTCTGCCCGGTGCTGGTTCGTCGTGGCTGGTCGCGCCCGCGCGGCGGAGCCGAAAATCGATACGGCCCCGCGCCCCTGCTAGGGGCGAACCAGTAGCTGGAATTCGAATGAGTAGCGCGTCGGCCGGTACGTGTGCGTGCCGTACTCCACCGCTCTGCCGGTGTCGTCGAAGGTCACCCGCTGCATGGTGAGGAGCGGGGCGCCCGCCTCCTCCGCCAGACGCTCCGCCTCCACCGCCGTGGCAGCTCTCGCGCCGATGGACTGGCGGGCGCTGTGCAGGGTGATCCCGGCGGCACGCATCATGCGGTACAGACCCGTGGCCTCCAGCTGGGCGGTGTCCAGGTCGAGGAGGGCCGGGGGCAGGTAGTTGCAGAGGTACGCCATCGGCTCGCCGTGGGCCAGGCGCAGGCGTTCCACCTGGTGCACGTCGCTGCCCTCGGTGACGCCGAGCGCGGCGGCGATCTCGGCGGTGGCGGAGACGACGGTGTTGACGAGGACCTTCGTCGCGGGCCGCTGCCCGGCCGCCTCCAGGTCGTCGTAGAGGCTGCTGAGCTCCAGCGGGCGTTTGACCTGGCTGTGCACGACCTGGGTGCCGACTCCGCGGCGGCGCACGAGCAGGCCCTTGTCGACGAGCGACTGGATGGCCTGGCGGACGGTGGGCCGGGACAGGCCGAGCCGGGCGGCGAGCTCGATCTCGTTGCCCAGCAGGCTGCCGGGAGTGAGCGTTCCGTGCTCGATCGCGGCCTCCAACTGCTGGGACAGCTGGAAGTACAACGGCACGGGGCTGCTGCGGTCCACACTGAGCTCGAGCGTCACGGTCGGGTCCACTTCTGGTTTCGGCACGGGCCCGAGCGTAGCTCCGTGCGTTGTTGACGGGAAGTCGTGTAGTCAGATTGTCCGGACATACGGATTGACAGCATGGGGCTCGCGAGCACATTTTGTTCACATGCGCATCGGGGTCATAGGGACGGGCCGCATCGGCACCATTCATGCGAACACGCTCAGCCGCCACCGGGAGGTCGGTTCCTTAATCCTCACGGACGCGGACGGCGCACGGGCCCAGGAGCTCGCGCACCGCCTGGGGGAGACCGCTGCCCCCGGCGTCGACGAGATCTTCAAATGGGGCGTGGACGCCGTGGTGATCACTACGGCGACCTCGGCCCACGCCGAGCTGATCGGCCGGGCGGCGCGCTCGGGACTGCCGGTGTTCTGCGAGAAGCCCATCGCGCTCGATCTGCCCGGCACCCTGCAGGCCATCGCCGAGGTGGAGACCGCCGGGACGGTTCTCCAGATGGGCTTCCAGCGCCGCTTCGACGCGGGGTACACCGGCGCGCGGGAGGCCGTGCGCTCGGGGCGGCTCGGACGGCTGCACACCGTGCGGGCGCTCACCTCCGACCAGGCACCGCCGCCGGCGGAGTGGCTGCCGTTGTCCGGGGGGCTGTACCGGGACACCCTGATCCACGACTTCGACATCCTGCGCTGGGTGACCGGGCACGAGATCGTCGACGTGTACGCGGCCGGGTCCGACGCCGGTCCCCCGATGTTCCGGGCCGCGGGGGACGTCGACACCGCGGCGGCCGTGCTCACCCTCGACGACGGCACCCTCGCGACGGCCACGGCCACGCGGCTGAACGGGGCCGGGTACGACGTACGCATGGAGCTCGCCGGAGAGCTGGACCAGGTCGTGGTGGGCCTGGACGACCGCACGCCGATCGCGTCCACGGAACCCACCGGGCCGCCGGCCGCGGACAAGCCGTGGACGGGGTTCCTTGAGAGGTTCGGACCGGCCTACGAGGCCGAGCTGGACGCGTTCATCGAGGTGGTCCGGGGCGAGAGAGCCAACCCCTGCGACGGGCGCGAGGCGTTGCAGGCGCTAAGGATCGCCGAGGCGTGCGAGATCTCACGACGCGAGCGCCGGGCCGTGCGGCTGGCGGAGCTGCCGGGGGGCGCGAGCGCGGCCGCGCTCTGAACGCGGCGGCCCGGCACACCCCTGACGTCCCCCTGTCCCGTCCCGGCTACCGTCCTCACCCCGCCGGGCCCTACCACCGCACCGGCAGGCTTCGCACGCCCCTGATCAGCATCCCCGGGAGCCACTCCCCCGGGGGCCCGTCGAGGGCGAGGGCGGGGGCGCGGCCCAGCAGGGTCCGGATTGCCGTGCGCGCCTCCAGGCGGGCCAGTGGGGCGCCCAGACAGTAGTGGATGCCGTGGCCGAACGCGAGGTGGCCGCGGGGGTCGCGGCGGATGTCGAAGCGGTCCGGGGCCGGGTAACGGGAGGCGTCGCGGTCGGCCGCGCCCAGGCAGATCATCACCGGGTCGCCCTTGGCTATGTCCCGTCCCGCTATCTCCAGTGGCTCGGCGGCGTACCGGAACGTCGCGTTCTCCACCGGGCCCTCATAGCGCAGCGCCTCCTCGACCGCGCCGTCTATGAGGCTCATGTCGGCGCGCAGGGCGGCGAGTTGGTCCGGGTGGGTAAGCAGGGCGTGCACGCCGTTGGTGATGAGGTTGACCGTGGTCTCGTGGCCCGCGATCAGCAGCAGGAAGGCCATGCCGCGCAGTTCGGAAGCGGAGAGCCGGTCGCCGTCCTCCGCGGTGGTGCGGATGAGGTCTCCGAGCAGGTCGTCGCTCGGTCCGGCGCACCGCTTGTCCTCGACGAGCTCCGCCAGATACTCGCCGAGGCGCAGGACGGCGTCGTACGAACTCTCCGGGCTGGTGGGTGCCACGACCTCCGTGGACAGCTTCCGGAACTCGGTGCGGTCCATCTCGGGCACGCCGAGGAGCTCGCAGATGACGGTGATCGGCAACGGGTAGGCGAGGGACTGCACCAGGTCCGCGCGGCCGTGCGGCAGCATCGCGTCGAGGAGGTCGTCGGTGACCTCCTGGATCCTGGGCCGCAGTCGCTCGACCCGGCGCATGGTGAAGGCACGGGAGACCAGGCCGCGCAGCCTCGTGTGCTCGGGCGGGTCGCTGTTCAGCAGATGGCGGCCGATCAGCGCCTCGTCGTCGAACACCATGCCGATTCCGCGGCCGTCCTTGGACAGTCTCGGATCGGCCAGAGCCGCGCGCGCCTCCTCGTGCCCGACGACGAGCCAGGTCGCGTAGTCGGCGTCGGAGCCGGGCGGCCGCACCCGGTGCACGGGGCCGAGGCCGCGCAACTCGGCGTACACGGCGTGCGGATCGGCGCGGAACGCGTCGCCGTACTCCCCGAGATCGATCACTGCTTCGGTCATGGACTCCCCCTTCACCGGCTCAACGTCCGGCGGCGGCGCCTAGTGCCCGTCCGGCTCAGGTTTCCCGGGCTGCTCCAGCAGTCCCGCGTCGTACGCCAACAACGCGATCTGCACCCGGTTGTTGAGGTCGAGCTTGGCCAGGACGCGGGACACATGGGTCTTGACGGTGGCGACGCTCATGTAGAGAGAGGTGGCGATCTCGGCGTTGGACAGGCCCTGGCCGACGGCGACGGTCACCTCGCGTTCGCGATCGTTGAGGGCGGCGATGCGCTCACGCGCGCGTGCCCGTCGGGTGTCGAGGGCGGTGCCGGCGGCGTGCGCCATCAGCTGACGGGTGACGGTGGGCGACAGGACGGGGTCGCCGGCCGCGACCCGGCGGACGGCGGCGAGGATCTCGGCGGGCGGGGTGTCCTTGAGGACGAATCCGGCGGCGCCCGCGCGCAGGGCGCGCAGGACCTGCTCGTCGGCGTGGAAGGTGGTCAGGACGACGACCTGCGGGGCGTCGGGACGGCCGCGCAGTCGCTCCGTGGCCGTGAGGCCGTCCACCGCGGGCATCCTGATGTCCATGAGGACGACGTCCGGGCGGGTCCGGTCGACGGCGGCCTCGACCTCGGTGCCGTCCGCCGCCTCTCCGACGATCTCGATGTCCTCGGCACCGCCCATCATCAGGGACAGACCGGCCCGGACGAGGGGGTCGTCGTCGACGAGGAGCAGTCTGATCACAGTCATGAGCCCTACGTAATCACGCGGAGGCAGGACGCAATCACCCTTGCGGACGGGCGAGTTGCGCTACCGATGACACCGACGGCCGTCATCCCCACGGCAGCCACGCCCGTACCCCGAACGCGCCGTCCTCCTCCACCCCGTGCTCCAGCCGGCCCCCGGCGAGCGTGGCGCGCTCGGTGAGGCCGATCAGGCCCTGGCCCGAGCCGGGGACGTGGGGCACCTCGGCCTCGGGCGGTGGGTTCCGTACGGTCACGACGAGGCCCTCGACCGGGCCGCCGGTGACCGTGACGGTGACCTCCGCGCCCGGGGCGTGCTTGCGGGCGTTGGTGAGGCCCTCCTGGACGATGCGGTAGGCGGTGCGGCCCACGGAGGCGGGAACGGCGGCCGGGTCCGCGACACGGCTGTCCAGGGTGACCTTCATGCCGGCCTCGCGGGACTCGGCGACCAGTGTGTCGAGCGCGGCCAGGGTCGGCTGGGGGCGGCCCGTGTCGTCGTGGTCCGCGGCCCGCAGCACCCCGATGATCTCCCGCAGGTCCTGGAGCGCCTCGTGCGCGCTCTCCCGGATGACGCCGGCGGCCCGCGCGATCTCCTCCTGGGGCGCGTCCGGCCGGAACTCCAGGGCGCCCGCGTGGACGCTCAGCAGGGTCAGCCGGTGCGCGAGGACGTCGTGCATCTCGCGCGCGATGGCCTCACGGGCGAGCCGCTGCGCCTGCTCGGCCCGCAGCCGCGCCTCGGTCTCGGCGCGTCGGGCGCGGTCGCGCAGGCTGAACATCAGCTGCCGTTTGGCCCGTACGAGCAGACCCCAGCCGACGACCGCGGCGATCAGCACCACCGAGAGGACGACCGAGACGAGGTACGGCAGGTCCGCGTCGGGCCGCAGCCGGAAGGTGAGGGGGGCCAGGGCGATGTTGACGCCGGCCACCCAGGCGACGTAACGGAAGGGGCGGTGCACGGCCAGGGTGAAGACGGCGATCATGCAGGCGCCGCCCGCGGTGTCCGAGAGCAGGCCGAGCGGGATCGCGGCCAGGGCGAGACCGAGCGGCCAACGGCGGCGCAGCCACACGGCCGCGCAGGCGAGCGCGCCGAGCAGTTGGTCGATGTCGGCCGCGGTGCGCGACACATGCGAGTTGTCGCCCACGGCGTCCGCGGCGAGCAGGCCGATGACGACGGCCAGGAGGAAGCAGGAGAAGTCGACGAGCCAGTCGCGCACGGTCCGCCGTGGACGCCGTCCGGGCCGTACGCCGGCCGGGTCGAACTCGTGGATCACGGCGGACGGCAGCAGCCAGCGCCGACCGGGGAAGGCCGGGGGCTCGGGAACCGTCTCGTCAGCGCTCACGGTCGACAAATCTACGCAGTGAGGACGGGGTTCACCTCCCCGCGACCGGGATCGGCGACCAAAGTCGCGGCACCGCAGACTTTCGGCGCGGACCGCCTTGCGAGCCCGATGCTTCGGCGGAACGGGCCTCGCCCCGCGACCGATGTCCGTGGGGGGTCCGCGGGGTGAGGCTCTGTCCATGAAGCAACTGCTGGAACTGCTCGGATTCCTCGCCCTGGTACAGGGCGGGATGGGTCTGCTGCACGAGGTCACCGACTGGCACATCGGCCTCGTCCAGCGGATCGGTTTCCTCGACGGTTACGGGATCTACGCGAGCGTCGCCCTGATCGTGCTGGCGTTCGCGCTGTTCGCCGCCGCGGAGAGCCGCAGGTCCGGCTGAACGCGGACCGGACCTACCTCAGCTCAGCTCAGCAGCCGTAGTTGACCAGGTTGAACGTGACGTAGTGGTCCGCCGTGTAGTAGTCCTCCTGGCTCTTCGCACCGGTGACGATCCGGCGCGCTCCGCGCGTGGAGGAGCCCGGCGTGATCACCGTGTACTCGTGGTAGTACCCGGTCGACTGGCTCGGCAGGACGCCTTCGCGGTTCTGGAAGACGCTCCCGTCCTGCGAGTAGGGGTAGGGGCCGCCCTGTTCGATCAGGTCCAGGGTGTCATGCGCCTGGGAGGGCAGCTTGGAATAGCAGATGCTGCCGACGGCGGCGGCCGCCGGGGTGGCGGTGGTGACGGCGCCACCGACCAGGAGCGCGGACAGGACGGCGGCCGTCGCGCCGATGCGAGTGATCCGTGGGGGGAATCTCATGCCCTCATGATGACGCGCGTAGACAGTGGCATGTCAATGACAAGTCTGGAGTTTTTGCCGTCAAGTCCGATGAGTTTTCAGGGAGTTAACCTGCCGCACGGCGTCTTCACGAACACCGGACGGCGGCCGGGCCGAGGTGCGTGTCCGTTCGCCGCCAGCGGTGCCCGGGGTGGGCCGGTGGGATGGTTGCCATGACAACGACTTACGGAACTCTGCACGGCAAGGTCGCGCTCGTCACCGGGGGCAGCCGGGGAATCGGGGCGGCCACGGCGCTGCGGCTGGCGCGGGAGGGAGCGGACGTGGCCGTGACGTACGTGGACGGCAAGGAGGCCGCCTCGGACGTCGTACGGCGGATCGAGGCGCTGGGGCGGCGGGCCGTAGCCCTGCGGGCGGACTCCGCGGACGCGGAGGAGGCGGCGGGGGCGGTGCCGCGTACGGCGGAGGCGCTCGGTGGGCTGGACGTCCTGGTGAACAACGCGGGCGTGGGGGCGCTCGGGCCGTTGGAGGAGCTGTCCCTCGCGCAGGTCGACCGGGTGCTGGCCGTCAACGTGCGCGGGGTGTTCCTGGCCTCGCGGGCGGCGGCCGCGCGGATGCGGGACGGCGGGCGGATCATCACGATCGGCAGCTGTATGACCCAGCGGGTGCCCGGCCCCGGCGGGACCCTGTACACGACGAGCAAGTCGGCGCTGATCGGGCTGACGAAGGCCCTCGCGCGTGAGCTGGGGCCGCGGGGGATCACGGCGAACATCGTGCATCCGGGGCCCATCGACACGGACATGAATCCGGCGGACGGGCCGTTGGCGCCGGGGCAGGCCGCGGTCACCGCCGCGGGGCGGTTCGGGACGGCGGAGGAAGTCGCGTCGATGGTGGCGTATCTGGCGGACGCGGAGTACGTCACCGGGGCGGAGTTCTCGGTGGACGGGGGGTATGCGGCGTGAGGTAGGCGCATTCTTCTCGCCCGCTTCG
Organism: Streptomyces sp. NPDC005303; assembly: GCF_040607335.1. NCBI lineage: Bacteria > Bacillati > Actinomycetota > Actinomycetes > Kitasatosporales > Streptomycetaceae > Streptomyces > Streptomyces sp. NPDC005303. The sequence continues at coordinate 195,416 of NZ_JBEXGM010000013.1, forward strand.
GTGTTCGAGGAGCGGGGGCCCGCTCCTCGGCACCGCCGGAGTGGTCGCGGGCGCGCTGGTCTTCTACCCCATGGGGGAGTTCTTCTGGGGCACGGTCGTGATCAC